>JAJYGM010000597.1 GCA_021785095.1 Actinomycetes bacterium | reverse complement strand
AGCTCGTCGTCGTCGTCGTCCAGCTCGTCGTCGTCCGCGAACTCCTCGTCCTCGAACTCCTCGTCCTCGAGCTCGTCGTCGGGCGCTGCCTCGCCGCCGACTGACGCTCCGTCGACCGACGCTCCGTCGATCTCGCCGCCGAATTGCTCCGGTCCGCTCGGCGTCATTCGGGCACCGATCCCGCTCCGGTCGCGGAGCTGGCGCTCTCTTCTGCTGCTGCGCCGCCTTCGAACCCTGCGTGCGAGGACGCCGCCGACTCGTCGGAGTCCGTTGCGCCGGGCGCAGCTTCGGCCGCCGCACGCCCTGCGCCGACGGCGAGGACATCGAGCGTCCCCGAGCTTCGCAGAAGGCGTTCGACCCGGTCGGTCGGCTTCGCTCCTTGCCGGAGCCAGTACAGCGCCTTGTCCTGGTCGATCGTGAAGATCGTCTCGTCGTCGGCACTCGAGCGGCCACGTGGCGCGTAGGTGCCAAGGACCTCGAGGAACCGGCCGTCGCGGGGGGAACGGCTGTCGGCTGCCACCACCCGGTACGTCGGCTGCTTCTTCTTGCCCATCCGCACCAGGCGGAGCTTCACTGCCACGAGTCTGCTTCCTCCGTCGTCGGGGCCCGTCGGGCCCGTCCAGCCTCAGTCAGTCGACATTCTCGCAGGTCTCGAGGGACCCGTGCCCACACGCCGCAGCTCATCGGTCTTTCGGCGGCGTGACCCGGCCACCCTTCTTCTTCTTGTTCTTGCCCTTGGCACCGCGTTGGCTGCGGACGCCGCCCTGTCCCGGTGGGAAACCCCCAGCCGCGACCGCATCGAGCGACGGCAATCCTCCTCCGCTGCCCGCAAGCAGCCCGCCGAGGCCCTCCGCCCCGTCTCCAGGCTCACCGCCGAGTGCCCTCAACGCGGCCAGCTGCTTGCGTCCTCCGAGCAGTCCGCCCAATCCTCCGAGGCCCTTCCCCCCCGGAAATCCTCCGAGCCCGGGCAGCCCCGGCATGCCGTTGCCGTTCGCCATGGCCTTCACGAGCTTCTGCATCTCTCGGTGCTGCTTCATGAGCTGGTTGACGTCCTGCGTGCTCGTCCCGCTCCCCCGAGCGATCCGGACCCGTCTCGATCCGTCGATGACGGAGGGGTCGGTCCTCTCCTCTGGCGTCATCGACCGCATGATCGCTTCGACCCGGGCCAGCTCCCGGTCGTCGACCTGGTCGGCAGCCTGTCGAAGCTCCTTCGTCATGCCTGGCAGCAACTTCATGACACCGCCGAGCGAGCCGAGCTTCTTCACCTGCTGGAGCTGCTCCAAGAAGTCGTCGAGGGTGAAACGACCCTCCATGAGCCGGCCGGCCGATCGCGCGACGGACTCTTTGTCCATGGCCCGCTCGGCCTGCTCGATGAGGCTCAGGACATCGCCCATCCCGAGGATCCGGTCTGCCATACGATCGGGGTGGAAGAGATCGAAGTCGCCGAGCTTCTCCCCAGTGGACGCGAAGACGATGGGCCGACCGACGACTCCCTTCACGGAAAGGGCAGCTCCGCCGCGTGCGTCTCCGTCGAGCTTGGTCAGGATGATCCCGTCGAGCTCGAGGACGTCGTGGAAGGCACGCGCGGTCGCGACTGCGTCTTGACCAATCATCGCGTCGACGACGAGGAGGGTGTAATGGGGTCGGACCGCGTCCGACACCCGTCGCACCTCGTCCATCAGCTCCTGGTCGATCGCCAGGCGGCCCGCCGTATCGACGATGCATATGTCGCGTCCGAGCCTCCTCGCCTCCTCGAGCCCTGCGTGTGCGACGGACACGGGATCAGAAGGCTCGCTGAACACGGTGACACCGACCTGGCGCCCGAGCACACGGAGCTGTTCGACCGCCGCCGGACGCTGGAGGTCTGCTCCGACCAGCAGCGGGTTGCGCCCTTGCTGCTTCCACCAGCGTGCAAGCTTCGCCGCCGTCGTGGTCTTCCCGGAACCCTGGAGGCCCGCGAGCAGCACCACCGTCGGCGGACGCGACGCGTAGGTGAGCTTCAGGCTCTCCCCGCCGAGGACGGCGACGAGCTCCTCGTGCACCGCCTTCACAACCTGCTGGCCCGGGGTCAGGCTCTTCGAGAGCACCTCGCCCGCGCAACGCTCGCGGACGCCCTGCACGAATGAGCGGGCAACGCCGACCTCCACGTCAGCTTCGAGGAGCGCGACGCGGATCTCGCGTAACGCCTCGTCGAGGTCCGCGTCGGAAAGCCGTCCACGGCTGCGCAGGCGCCCCGCGATCCGCTCCAGGCGGTCAGAGAGCGCGTCAAACATGAGGGCTCTAGGCTACCCGGGCGTCCCGGTCGCTGCCCTCGCGCCCGAGGATCCGCTCACGCCCGATGGTCCTCGCGCTCGAGAACTCCTGGCTGCCCGAGGAGCCTCGCTCGACCGAGCGCGGCCGCTACCCAAGGAGCGCCCCGACGAAGTCGGCGGGGTCGAACGGCACGAGATCCTCTGCGCCCTCGCCGAGGCCGACGAGCTTGACCGGGAGACCGAGCTCGCGCTGGATCGCCACGACGATCCCGCCCTTGGCGGTGCCGTCGAGCTTGGTCAGCACGACCCCGGTCACCGCCACAGCCTCGGTGAACTGCCGCGCCTGAACGAGCCCGTTCTGGCCGGTGGTCGCATCCAGCACCAGGAGAACCTCGGTGACGCGACCCGGAGGTCGCTCCGCGACACGCCGGATCTTCTTCAGCTCCTCTACGAGGTTCACCTTCGTGTGCAGCCTTCCCGCCGTGTCGGCGAGCACCAGGGAGTTGCCGCGGGCGGCGGCGCGCTGCACCGCGTCGAACACCACAGCGCTGGGGTCGCCTCCCTCTGCGCCCCGGACGACGTCCGCGCCGACCCGCTCCGCCCACATCGCGAGCTGCTCCCCGGCGGCTGCGCGGAAGGTGTCGCCTGCGGCCAAGAGCACCGAGCGGCCCTCGGCCACATGTTGGCGCGCGACCTTTCCGACGGTCGTCGTCTTGCCAACGCCGTTCACACCGACGAAGAGCCAGACGTTGACGACGCCTTCCTCTTCGTCGAACCTGAGCTCGCGGCTGATGGACCCGGCTCCAGCGGGTCCGCCGGTTCCCCCGTTTCCCCGGTCGGTCGCACCTCGGCGCTCGAGCGCGGCGTCAGCCTTTGCGCCAACACCCCAGTCCCTCTCGAACGAGAGCATGTCCACCAAGTCACCTTCGAGCGCCTCGACCAGCTGGTCGCCGTTCGCGATCTCCTTGTGGTGCACCCGGCGCCGGAGGTCGTCGAGCAATACGTCCGTCGTCACGACACCGACATCCGCTCGGAGCAGGCTCTCCTCCAGCTCGTCCCAGGTCGCGGGGTCCACGCCCTTGCCGCGCAGCGAGCGGAGGCCGGCGAAGACCCCGCGCGTCCGTCCCAGGCGCTCGCGGAACGTGGGCGCGGGCGCCGCGACCTCTGCAGGTCCTTCGACCCCGACGAGCATTTCGGCGTCGGTCCCAGCAGCGGCCGATCCCGCGGTCGGGGCCTCCACACGGTCCGGCGCTCGAGAGACGGTCTCCCCTGGCGCTCGCGGCGACGGCGCGGGCTGTGGCGCTGTCCCCGGTCGTGTCCTCGCTGGCCGCGTGCCTGAGGGCGCCGTGCCCGCCGGCCGCGTCCCCGGTCGTGTCCTCGCCGGCCGCGTGCCTCGGGCCCGCGTGCCTGGACGCAACCTCGACCGGGGGGCCGAGGACGACCCTTTCGTCCCATCCTCACCCGGCACGAGGCGCGGGCGGCCACGCCGGCGCCGTGCACTCCTCCCGTAGCCAAGGGTGCCGACGACCAGCACGGCCACCGCAACGACGGCGAGGCCGACCCAAAGGGCGATCACGAACGGGCGAGCCTATCGGGACGCCGGCCGCGGTCGGCGCCCAGCCAGGTCAGCCGACCGGCTGCGCCTTGGCGTGTGCGCGTTGGCTCACCACCTGCGACGACCCTCCCGGCGCCATCGTCACCCCGTAGAGGGCGTCGGCAGCCTCCATGGTCCGCTTCTGGTGG
>JAJYGM010000152.1 GCA_021785095.1 Actinomycetes bacterium | reverse complement strand
CTTGGCCTGGGTGTCCCCTTCGTCGTGACCGGGCTGGCGTTCGATCGGGTGACGAGGTTCTACGCGCGCGCCCGCAGGCCGCTCGCCGTGCTGCAGGGCGCCGCCGCTGTCGTGCTGGTGGCCTTCGGGGCGATCCTTCTCGGGGGCGACCTCGGGTGGTTGTCCGCCCAGTTCTCCTCGATGCTCGATCATCTGGGGTTGCAGCGCTTGACGGTCAGTTGACCCCGCTCGACGGTCGGTCGACCCCGCTTGGACCCCTCCGGCGACCGCCCGTAGCATGTCCGCTCGGATCATGGATCTCGCAGTCCACCTTCGCTCGGCGGTCGCCCTGGCCGGCCGGTTCCCCGCACTCTCGGGAGTCGATCTCGACGTCGGCCTCGGTGAGGTCGTCGCGGTCCTCGGACCGAACGGGGCCGGCAAGACCAGCCTGCTGCGGACGTGCGCCGGCCTTCTTCCGGTGACGTCGGGCGAGGCGGCCGTGCTCGGCTGCGATCTGCGGGCGGACCGTACCCAGGTGCGGCGACGGGTCGGGCTCCTCGGTCACGACGCCGCGCTCTACGACGAGCTGACCGCGCTCGAGAACGTGCGCTTCTCCGTGCGCGCGGCGGGCATCGGAACCGAGCGCGTGGGTGCCGCCCTGGACCGGCTCGGCCTCGTCGGGCGCCTTCGCAGGACGCCCGTGATGCGGATGTCGGCCGGCCAGCGGCGGAGGACGGCGCTCGCCGTGCTCGTTGCGCGCGCACCGCAGATCTGGCTGCTCGACGAGCCGCACGCAGGTCTCGACGCCGACGCGCGAGCGCTCGTCGGTTCCCTCGTCGCGGACGCCGCCGCGTCTGGTGCGGCGGTGGTGCTCACCTCTCACGAGCCCGCCCTTTCGGTGCCGCTCGCCGATCGTGTCGTGGTCATGCGAGGCGGACGGATCGGAGAGAGGCGCGAAGGGGGACGTGGTGCCGGCGGCGAGGCAGCTCGGTTCCTCGTCGCGGTGGGGGAGGGCGACGTCGGTGTGGCGTGACGCGCTCCTGGTCGCAGGAAAGGACATCAGGATCGAGTTGCGCTCGCGCGTGGCGCTCTGGCAGGTGCTGCCGTTCGCGGTCCTCGTCCTCGTGCTCTTCGGGTTCGCGCTCGGCCCCGGTCCGAGGGCGCTGCGCGTGGCCGCGCCCGGGCTCTACTGGCTGGCGGTCCTCTTCTCCACGGTGCTCGCGACCCAGCGGAGCATGGCCATCGAGTCGGGAGAGGGCACCCGTGACGGGCTCAGGTTGTCGGGGATCGACCCTGCGGGCGTGTTCCTGGGGAAGGCGGCGGCCGTGGCGATCCAGCTCGTCGCAGTCCAGGTGCTGCTCGGCGCCGGGATCGTGGTGCTCTTCGACGTGCACGTGCAGACCTGGTGGCTCGCGCTGGTCGCCTCCGTCCTCGCCACGGTCGGGCTGTCGGCGGCCGGTGTCCTCTACGGCGCCTTGTCCGCAGGGCTTCGAGTGCGTGAGACGCTGCTCCCCCTTCTCGTGCTCCCGATCGTCGCGCCGGTGCTGATCTCGGGATCGCGCGCGTGGTCCGCCGCAGTCAGCGGTGCGGTCGCCTCCGGCGCGTCGTGGCTCAAGATCCTCGGGCCGTTCGCGGCCGTGTACCTCGCCGTCGGCGTCGCGCTGTACGGACCACTCCAGGAGGTAGCATGAGCGCCCGCATGCGGTCGGTCACGCGCTGGATCGGTGCCGCGGCGGCGGTGAGCACCGCCCTCACCGTCTGGTTGGGGCTCTGGGTGACCCCGCCAGCGGAGGTCCAGGGCACACTGGCGCGCCTTCTCTACCTCCACCCGCCGATCGCGTGGGTCGCTCTCTACTGCGCCTTCGGCGTCGCCGCGCTGTCCAGCGTCCTCTACCTCTGGCACCGCACCCGGTCGCTGTTCTGGGACCGGCTCGGGGCGTCCGCGGTCGAGGTGGGAGTGGTGTTCACCGCGCTCACCCTCGTCACGGGCTCTTTGTGGGGTCGGCCGACGTGGGGCGTGTGGTGGACGTGGACAGCGCGGCTGACCTCGACCGCCTTGTTGCTCGTGCTCTTCCTCGGCTACCTGGCGCTCCGCCGTGTCCCTGCGGATCCCGAGGTGCGGGCACGCCGCTGCGCGGTCGCCGCGCTCGTCGCGTTCGTGGATGTGCCGATCGTGACGTTCTCGGTCGACTGGTGGCAGACGCTGCACCAGCGCGGGACGGTGCTGAACCCCGGGCTCACACTCAAGGTGCACGGATTGATGGCGTGGACGATGGGGCTCGGGTTCCTCGCCATGACGCTCGTCTTCGTATGGATGCTGCTCGTTCGCTACCGTGTCGAGGTCCTCGCGGACCGGATTGGCGACGGCGAGCTCGAGGTCTCCTTGTCCGAGCGCTGGGCGGAGGGGTCGATGCCGGTCATCGGCGACGGGGCCGGTGCCGCCGGGGCGGGAGCGACCGCCGGCGTGACGGCGCTCGGCACGGCGCTCGACGCGACGCTCCGCCAGCCCGCAGGGGGAGGGCGATGACCGGGGGAGGGCGATGAGCTACGTCGACGCGGGGTACGCGATCGCGCTGGGCGTCCTCGCGCTCTACTCGCTCTCGCTGCTCCTGCGCCGTCGCCGGCTCGAACGTGCCGCGTCCCGGGCGGATGCGCCGGGGCGTGATGCCGTCGCCCTGAGAGGAGATGCGCGTTCCCCGGGACCCTCCAGGAGCCCTTCGCGGGGCCCCGATCGGTGAGCGTCACCACGTCTCCGGGAGCGCTGTCGGAGCCTCACGTCCGCCGTAGGCCCCACCAGCGGCGCGCGCGCCTGCTCGTCGTGTTCGCGTTGCTCGCCGGCGCGATCGCCTATCTCCTGGTCGAAGGCCTCGGCAGCTCGCTCGACTACTTCGACACGGTGAGCCAGGCGCTCGCGCACAGGACGACGATCGGGACGACGGTCTTCCGCCTCGAAGGGCTCGTGGTCCCGGGCTCGGTCCGCCGGACGGCGCGCGGCGCGGACTTCGAGGTGTCCGGAGGGGGTCGAGAGGTTGCCGTGCACAACGTCGGCTCTCCTCCGCAGCTCTTCCAGCCGGACATCCCCGTGGTCGTGGTCGGCCACTTCGCGTCGAAGAGCTCGGACCTTTTCGTGTCGGACCAGATCATGGTGAAGCACTCGCCCACATACATCGCCGAGCACCCGACACGCGTCCGGGCTCCCGACGGCACCGTGCACTGATGCTGCCCGCCGCGTTCGGAGCCGCGGGCCTCTGGCTTGCGTTCGTCGGGGCGCTCGTGGGCGGGGTCGTGTGCGCGGCGGGGCTCGTTCGTCGCTGGCGTGCCGGTGCCGCTCCTGGGCGGGCCGAGATCGCCGGCGACGGCTCGATCGCTCCGGGAGCGAGCCGGCCCGACCGGTTCGACGCCCGGCTGCTGGCGCCCGTCGTGCTCTTCGGCGCGGCAGTCTCGGTGGCGGCGATGGAATTCGCCCTGATCACGCACGACTTCCACCTCGTCTACGTCGCCGACAACAACGCGAAGGCGACGCCGCTCATCTACTCGATCACCGGGCTGTGGTCGGCGCTCGCCGGGTCGCTCCTTCTGTGGGGCTTCGTGCTCGCCGTCTTCTCCGCGCTCGTCGTCTGGCGGTACCGCCGGCGTGCCCACGACGAGGTGGTCCAGTGGGCCATGCTCGTCATGTACGCGGTCACGGCGTTCTTCTTCGGCCTGATGGTCAGCCCGGCGAACCCGTTCCTCACCAGCACGGGGGCGCTCAAGGGCGCGGGACCCAACGCGTTGCTGCAGGACAACCCGCTCGTCGCGATCCACCCGCCGCTCCTCTACATCGGGTTCGTCGGCTTCACGGTGCCGTTCGCCTTCGCCGTGGGCATGCTCGCGACCGGCCGCGTGGGGGAGCAGTGGCAGGCGGAGGTCCGGCGCTGGACGCTGATCGCATGGACGGCCCTGAGCGTCGGCATCGTGCTCGGGGCATGGTGGTCCTACCAGGTCCTCGGGTGGGGCGGCTTCTGGGGCTGGGATCCCGTAGAG
>JAJYGM010000622.1 GCA_021785095.1 Actinomycetes bacterium | reverse complement strand
GCCGTTCCGGAGCAGGACGTGGGGATACTGCGTCGCAGTCGACGGGTCGGACCTCGAACGTCTCGACTTCGGTCCCATAAGCGGCCTCAGCCGAGGCCCGGGCGGCGCAGTCGTCCTCGGTGTCGACCAGAGCCTGCGCCGCGGGGCCTCGTGGAAGCGCTACCGCGGCGGGACGGCCGCCAAGATGTGGATCGACACGAGGGGGGACGGCACGTTCTCGCGCTACTTGCGCGAGCTCGACGGCCAGCTGGAAGACCCGATGTTCGTGGTGGACCGCATCGCCTTCGTCTCGGACCACGAGGGCTACGCCAACGTCTACTCGGCGCTTCCCGACGGCACTGGGCTCCGACGCCACAGCGACCACGAAGACTTCTACGCGCGCGCCGCGTCCAGCGACGGCCGTGCCGTCGTCTACCAGTGCGCAGGCGAGCTCTACCGCATCGGCGACCTCTCGGCGGGCTCAGCACCCGTGCGCATCGAGATCGCGCTCGGGGCGCCAAGAAGCGGGCGCGTGGCGCAGGTGCCCAGGGCATCCGACGTGCTCGGCGAGCACGCCCCCGACCACGATGGGCGGGCAAGCGCTGTCGAGGTACGCGGCGAGGTCCATTGGCTCACGCACGAGAAAGGCCCCGCTCGGCTGCTCGGCGGCGGCCGAGGGGTACGGGCGCGGCTTCCGAGAGCAGTCGGGGCCGGGAGCTCCGCGAAGGTCATATTCGTCACCGATGCCGAGGGCGAGGACGCAATCGAGATCGTTCCCGCGCACGGCCCGTTGCCGCAGACGCCGGCACGCATCGGCGCCGGCGCCCTCGGGCGGGTGCTCGCTCTCGCCGTCTCTCCGGACGCGGCTCATGCAGCGGTCGCGACCCACGACGGACGCGTGATCCTCGTCGGGCTCGGCGACGGCGAGCTCCAGACCTTGTCGGCCTCGGAGCACGGCGACCCGAGCGGCCTCGCGTTCTCGCCCGACTCCCGCTTCGTGGCGTGGTCCGAGGCCGGCCCCGACCCGCTGCGCCAGGTGAAGCTCGCGGAGATCGCCACCGGGGGAGTCGTCGAGGTCACCCCGCTTCGTTTCGTCGACGACGAGCCGGTCTTCAGCGCAGACGGCACGTACCTCGCCTTCCTCTCTGCCCGGACGTTCGACCCCCTCTACGACGCCCACGTCTTCGACCTCTCCTTCGTTGCGGGCGCCCGGCCGTACCTCGTGCCGCTCTCGGCGGCGACGCCCTCGCCATTCGACGCCGAGCTCGAGGGTCGACCCAGGCACGCCGGCGCGCGCGCTGGCGACGGGGAGGAGAAAGGCGCTGACGGCGAGCACGACGCCGATGGCGACGCGGTGCCGCAGGTGCAGCTCGACAGCGAAGGGCTCGCCGAGCGCGTCGTCGCCTTCCCCGTTTCCGCCGGCAGGTACAGCGCGCTCAGCGCGACGCACGACGGCTTTTTGTGGCTGTCCGAGCCGATCGAAGGCGTCCTCGGAGAGGGACGCGCCGGCCCGGGCGCTCGCCCGCTTCGCGCCTCGCTCGTCAGGTTCGACCTCGTCCAACGCCGCGAGTCGCATTTGGTCGACGAGCTGGACGACTACGAGGTGAGCGGAGACGGCAAGACCGTGGTGGTGCGCGACGGTGGGCATCTGCGCGCGCTCCCCGCAGACCACAGGGTCGAGACACCTTCGGACGGCGAGCCGTCGCCCGAGGTCGTGGAGGTCGACCTCGCCCGGATCCGCATCGAGGTGCGGCCGCCGCTCGAGTGGGCCCAGATGTACGACGAAGCGGCGCGCCTCATGCGCGACCACTTCTGGGTCGACGACATGGCCGGGGTGGACTGGGACGCAGTGGTGGCGCGCTACCGCCCGCTGCTCGACCGCATCGCGACGCGCGACGACCTCTCGGAGCTCCTGTGGGAGGTGCAAGGTGAGCTGGGGACGTCGCACGCCTACGAGACCCCGCCTCCGCGGCCGGTGGACGACGAGCGGCGCCTCGGGCACCTCGGTGCCGACTTCGCCGCCGACGAGGAGGGAACCTGGCGCGTCGCACGGATCTTGCCCGGGGAGTCCTCGGTGCTGAGCGCCCGATCGCCGCTGCTCGCGCCCGGAGCGCGGATCGCAACCGGCGACGCCGTGATCGCGGTGGACGGAAGACCGGTCGATCCCGTGCTCGGACCGTCGGCGTCGCTCGTGGGCGCCGCCGAGAAGCCGGTCGAGCTCACCGTACGCGATGCGTCCGGCACGACGCGCGAGGTGGTCGTCGAGCCTCTCGGCGACGAGCGCCCGCTGCGCTACCAGCGCTGGGTGGCTGAACGCCGCGAGCACGTGCACGGCGCGACCGACGGGCGGATCGGGTACCTGCACGTGCCCGACATGGTGGGCACGGGCTGGGCGGAGCTCCACCGCGACCTACGCGTCGAGGTCGCACGCGAAGGGCTCGTGATCGATGTACGCGACAACCGGGGCGGTCACACCTCCGCGCTCGTCCTCGAGACGCTCGGACGCACCGTGCGGGCGTGGGACGTCGGCCGGCACATCAGCCCGATGGCGTACCCTCCCCATGCGCCACGCGGCCCGCGTGTCCTCGTCGTCAATGAGCAGGCGGGCTCGGACGGCGACATCGTGACCGCGGGGTTCCGCCAGCTCGGGCTCGGGCCCATCGTCGGCACCCGGACGTGGGGGGGCGTCATCGGGATCGACAGCCGCTACCAGCTCGTCGACGGGACGGGCGTCACCCAGCCTCGCTACGCCTTCTGGTTCACGGACCTCGGCTGGAGCGTCGAGAACCACGGCGTCGACCCCGACGTCGAGGTGGCCGTCACGCCCGAGGACTGGGCAGCAGGCCGAGACCCCCAGCTCGACCGAGCGATCGCGCTCGTTCTCGAGGCGCTCGCCAGCGCGCGGGCAGTCTCGCCGCCGGATCGCGTCACGCGCCCCTCACGAACGCCACCGCCGCTCGCGCCGCGCCCCTGACGCCAGCAACGCGCGCCAGCAACGCGCGCCGCGGCAGGTACTCCGGGTTCCGCAGGGCGCGCAGAGCCCTCAGGGGGGGGCGCCAGGCAGCGAGGTGGCCTCCTCGACCAGGTACGGGCCGTCGTTGCGCACGGAGCTCACGTCGAGCGCGACAGGGTGGTGGACGAGGACGCCAGGCCTCGGCACGTGCAGGGTCCGCAGGTACTCGGCGTCGCCGGTCCCCGGATCGAGCCAGCGCGCCCAATCTTGGGGCTCGAGCACGATCGGCTGGCGGTCGTGCACCGTCATGTCTGGCCCGGCGCTCGAGGTGAGGATGGTCGCGCTCCGGCGCTCCTGTGTGGCGCGGACCCAGAGCTCCCAGAGGCCTGCGAGGACGACGGGGGCTCCGTCCGCCCGGCAGAAGAAGTACGGCTGCTTGCGTGACGAGCCGGGAACCGCGGCCCACTCGTAGAAGCCGTCCACCGGGACGAGGAGGCGACGGCGCGCGAATGCCTGGCGGAACATCGGCTTGTTCGCCACCGACTCGATCCGTGCGTTGAAGGCGCGGGTCGCCATCTTCGGGTCGTCGCACCATCCCGGGAGCAGTCCCCAGACGAAATCGGAGAGCACACGCGCTCCGTTCCGCTCGCGCACGCCGAGGAGCCGTGCGGCCGGGGAGATGTTCCAGCTCGGGTGCCAGCCGAGCTCGGGATCGACGAGCGCCTGCAGGCGCTGGGCGTACCGGCTCGGGTCACTTTGGGCGATCCGCCCGCACACGGGTACCAGCCTACGGGGCCGCCGGTCCGACGCGCTCTATGAAGAGGTCGTGCGCCGCGGCGCCGATGGCGACGAGCAGCTCCCGATCGCGCGCATAGGTGAGCAGGTCTGCGGTGTCCGAGAGTTCGACCCAGCGCAGCTCGTCCACCTCGTCTCCAGGGGCGAACCGTCCGGAGTGGACCTCCATGACCCAGTAGGCCACGACCTTCGCGCGGTTCTTCCGGTCGCGGTACTCGGTGTGCCCGACGAACGAGCCGAGGAAACAGGTGAAGCCCGTCTCCTCGGCGACCTCGCG
>JAJYGM010000645.1 GCA_021785095.1 Actinomycetes bacterium | reverse complement strand
GAACCCGTCGCTCGCCGCGGAGGTCGCGAGCGCCGGCCACGAGATCGCACTCCACGGGAACGTGCACCGCTCGCACCTCCTGCGCACCCTGCCCGGGGTGGTCGACGACCTCCGCCGGGGAAGGGACGTCCTCGAGGACGCGACGGGTCGAACCCCCCGGTGGCATCGCCCCCCCTACGGCGCCCTCTCGGGCCCGACGCTCGTCGCGGCTCGGCAGCTCGACCTGCGCGTCGTGCTCTGGAGCACCTGGGGCCGCGACTGGCGCCGCGAGGCGACCGGCGAGAGCGTCGCCGCCGATGTGCAACTGGGCTGGGCCCCGGGCGCGACCGTCCTGTTGCACGACTCCGACGCGACCTCTGCTCCGGGCGCCTGGCGCGCCGCGCTCGACGCGCTCCCTCGACTCGCCGAGTGGCTCGAGCCACTCGAGATCGAAGTCGGGCCGCTCGGCGTACACGGCGTGGCTGGCGCGGGCCGTGTCACGCCTGGACCCGGGTCTCGCGGCACTCCGGGTGAGCCGGGCGCAGCCGTTCCGGCGAGGCCGTAGGCGGGGACTCGCGGGCTTCGGGCAGGCCCGGCGTCACGCCAGAACCTCGCCGCGCCGCCGAACCGATCGTCTGGCTGGCACGCTCGAGGTGTTACCCCTCGCCTGCGGCGGTCTCCGTCCCGTGCGTCGTCGGCCCGACCGATGTGGTCGGGGGGGTCTCGCTCGCCGAGGGATCGAGCATCCTCGCCGGAGCGCCGCCCCGGCGCGAGCCGCCCAGACGCCGGAGGCCCCACCAGGCGACGAGGACAAGCGCCTCGACCACGATCGCCGAGGACATCTTCGACTGCCCCTCCTCGCGATCGACGAAGCGGATCGGGATCTCGGCGATCACGCCACCAGCGTCTGTAGCGGCGAGCGTCATCTCGATCTGAAAGCCGTACCCCTCTGCCCGGATCGTCTCGAGGTCGATGCGTCGGAGGAGCGTCCCGGCGTACGCCCGGAAGCCCGCGGTGAGGTCCGCCACGTCGAGGCGCAAGACGGTCGAGGCGTAGATGTTGCCGACGCGTGAGATCGCGCGGCGGCTCCACGACCAACCCGGCGTCGACCCCCCAGCCACATAGCGCGACCCGATCACGACCTCGACGCCGTCGACGAGGGCGGCGAGGAGTCGAGGTAGGTCTGCCGGATCGTGCGAGAAGTCGGCGTCCATCTCGATCAGCACGTCGAAACCGCGCGCCAGCCCCCACGCGAAGCCCGCACGATAGGCACTCCCGAGGCCGGACTTTCCGGCGCGTCGCAGCACATGCACAGCGCCGACCTCGGCCCCGACCTGCTCGGCCAGGTCCGCCGTTCCGTCCGGGCTCCCGTCGTCGACGACCAGGACCTCCCCCTCTGGAAGCGCGGCGCGCACGGCTCGGAGGATCTTGGCGATGTTGGTCGCCTCCTCGTAGGTGGGCAGGACGACGAGCGGCTTCACGCCTGCACACTACCGGCGCTGGCGGAGCGAGAAGGGGGCGTGCCTGCACGGCTGGACTCCTCGCAACCCGGCGCGACCGGACCTCTCGACCAGCGCGACCAGACCTCGCGCGACCCACCAGGACCGGGCTCCGCTCCGGCTCGCCGCCACCGGACCCGCTCCGGCTCGCCGCCCAGACGTGTAAGCATGGGCAGGTGGTCGTGGAGCAGCCGCCGGCACCGGTACGCCACCGGCCGCGGTGGTGGTTCGGGACCTCGGTGCGGCGCGCGCTCTCTCTCCTCGCCGTGCTCCTCGTCATCGACCTACTGGTCCTGCCCCAGATCGCCGGGCCGCGCAAGGCCCTCTCCCTCCTCGGACGGGTCAACATCGGCTACGTCGTCCTCGGCATCGTCCTCGAGGCCGGCTCGCTCGCGGCCTACGCGCTCCTCACGCGGGCCGTGCTGCCGCCGAACGCGCGCCCGCGCCTCGGAACCATCGCCCGGATCGACCTCTCGACCCTCGCGGTCAGCCACGTCATCCCGGCCGGGTCGGTCGGTGGGAGCGGCCTCGGGTACCGGCTCCTCACCGCAGCCGGCGTCGGCGGCACCGACGCAGCCTTCGCCGTGGCGACCCAGGGGATCGGCTCCGCCCTCGTGCTCAACCTCTTGCTCTGGGCAGTCCTCATCGTCTCGATCCCCCTGCAGGGCTTCAGTCCCCTCTACGGCACGGCAGCGCTCCTCGGCACGATCCTGCTCACGGCCTTCGGGCTCCTGGTCCTGCTCATCCTGCGGGGCGAGGCGCGCGCGGATCGAGCGCTGCGCGCGGTCGTTCGGCACCTGCCGTTGCTGCGCGAGGAGATGGTGGCGGGCCTCGTTCGCCACATCGCCGAGCGTCTCCGCCAGCTGCTGACCGACCGCCGGCTGCTCCTGAAGGCGATCGGCTGGGCCAGCGCGAACTGGCTGCTGGACGCGGCGTCGCTGTGGGTCTTCCTCGCGGCGTTCTCCCACCACTTCCTGTCACCGATCGACCTCCTCGTCGCCTACGGGCTCGGGAACGTCCTCGCGGTGATCCCCGTCACCCCGGCCGGTCTCGGCGTCATCGAGTGGGTGATCCCGACCGCCCTCGTCGGCTTCGGGCTGGGCAGGGGCGTTGCGCTCCTGGCTGTCATCGCCTGGCGGTTGGTCAACTTCTGGCTCCCGATCCCCGTCGGCGCGCTCGCCTACCTCTCGCTACGCGTCGAGCCACGAGGGCCGAGGAAGCGCCGTCTCGAGGAGCTCCGACAGATGGCCGAGGAAGAGGCCGAGCGCCGGAACGAGCAGGCCAGGCACGAGCCGGCGGGGCGCACCCCGGCGCACGAGCCCGCAGGGAGCCAGCCCGCTCGCGGAACCTGACGCCAGGCTCGCGCACCGCCGATCCACCCCGAGCGCCGCGGCAGGACGGCCGGCACGTCGCGTCACCAGCCGGCGCGCTTCGCGGCGTCGCGTGCCCGCCGCCAGGACCGAGGCCACGCACGGACGGATGCCGCCGCGACCGCTCGGGCACTCCCGACGAGCTCGCCCACCACGAGCGCCTGCGCCGGGGGTGTCGCGGGCCCGACCCCGCGACGCAACCACTCCTCGAGGACGGCGGCGTCGTGGAAGGTTCCGAGCACGTCCTGCAGCGGCGCAAGCCGGGCCGCGAGCTCCCTCGCCGGTCTGCCCACGACCGGCTCGAGCGCCTCTGCTGCGTAGCGTGCGCGCTTCGCCTTGATCCGCAGCTCGTGCAGCTCCTCGGGCGCCGGTGGCGCGCCGAGGTGCCGGGCGGCGCGCCGGAGGCGTCGCCAGGGGGTCACGAGCAGCTGGCCGGCCCAGTCCGCCGCTCGCCCCTCGACCCGGACGGGCGGGGCGAGCACGGTCCCGACGAGCGACTCCAACAGTGCGGCGTAGCGAGGCGTGGCGAGCGCCTCCTCCAGGCGCGCCCGGGCGTGACAGCGCTCCGCCGCCAGCTCGGCACGGACCGCAGCGGCGGCCTCCTGGTCGCCCGGGGGGAGCCCGGCCACCTCGTCGTCGAGGCGATCGGCCAGCACGTCGGCGTCGCGCACCTCCCCGAGGGCCCGGCCGAGCCAGGCGACCTCGCGGTCGAGCGGCTCGAGGGCCGCTGCGTCGAGGACAGCGGCGAACGTTCGCAGGTCGGCGCGGAAGCGCCTGAGGCCGACTCGCGCCTGGTGGAGGTCCTCGGGGTCCGACCCGAGCCGGGTGCCGACCTCGTGGGCCATCACACGGGCGAGATCTCCAGCGAGTGCGGTGCGGACCAGGTCTTCCACGGTCTCGATCGCCTCGGGCGGCGCCCAGTCCACCGGTGAGGCCGCGAGCGGCCCGAGCGCGCGGACGACTTTCGGCATCGCGGGCGCGCTCCGAGCGCCCGCGGCGCGCAACAGCCCGAGCACCGCGTCCACCTGCTCGGCCGGCGCCTCCGCTGCGAGCTCGAGCTCGAGCTCCCGGAAACTGCGCAGCGGCCGGCCATCCTCGTCCCGCGTGACGACGAGGTCGTCGTCGAGCTCGCCGAGGCGGGCACCTGCGCCCCCCTCGATGAGG
>JAJYGM010000615.1 GCA_021785095.1 Actinomycetes bacterium | reverse complement strand
GGGATGGCCGCCGCGCTCGCCGCAAGGGACGCCGGGGCGGAGGTCACGCTCTTCGAGAAGCGCCGGCACCTCGGCGGCCTCACGTGGTCGTTCGAGCGAAAGGGCGTCGTGTTCGACAACGGGCAGCACGTGTTCCTGCGTTGCTGCACCGCGTACAGCGCGTTTCTCGAGCGCATCGGCGCGGCGGACAAGGTCTGCGTGCAGCGAGCGCTCGACATACCGGTCATCGCGCCGGGTGGTCGGCGGGCCCGCATCGCGCGGACGGCCGCCCCGCTTCCCTCCCCGTTCCACCTTGCCGCCTCGCTCGCCGGCTACCGCCATCTGCCGTTCGCAGAGCGGGTGCGCCTGCTCCGGCCGGTCCTCGCGTTGCGCGCGCTGACACTCGACGACCCTGCCCTCGACGAGGAGACCTTCGGGGACTGGCTGGCGCGCCACGGGCAGTCACGCCGCGCGATCGGCCTCCTCTGGGACCTCGTGGTGCTGCCCACCGTGAACGTCGGATCGGCCGAGGCGTCGCTCGCCCTGGCGGCGAAGGTCTTCCGCACCGGGCTCCTCGACACCGTCGACGGCGCCGACGTCGGCTGGTCGGCCGTACCGCTCGGGGAGATCCATGGGGAGCACGGAAGGCGGGCGCTCGAGTCGGCGGGCGTCGAGCTCGAGCTCGGCGCCGCGGCGGAGGCGGTGCACTGCAACGGCGCCGGCCCCCGCCCGCTGGCGGTCGCGACCCCGCACCGGCGCGTCGAAGCGGACGCCGTCATCGTCGCGCTCCCCCACGACGCGGCCCCGGCCGTCCTGCCCCCCGGGGCTCTCGGGGACGTGTCCGTCCTCGGACGCGCGCCGATCGTGAACGTCCACCTCGTCTACGACCGGAAGGTGACCGACCTGCAGATGGCCGCGGCGGTCTCCTCGCCGGTGCAGTACGTCTTCGACCACACGTCGGCCTCGGGCATCCCCCGGGCGAGCGGCCACCAGTGCCTCGTCGTCTCCCTCTCGGACGCGACCGCCTGGGCGGGTGCACGCCCCGACGACCTGGTCCGGACGTTCCACCAGGCGCTCGGCGAGCTCTTCGCCGGGGCGCGCGACGCGGGGATCGTCGACGCCGTGGTGACCCGCGAGCACGCAGCGACCTTCCGGGGCGTGCCCGGCACCGCCGCGCTCCGACCCGGGCCGGAGACCGGGATCCCCGGCGTGTTCGTCGCCGGCGCGTGGTGCGCGACCGGCTGGCCCGCGACGATGGAGGGCGCCGTCCGCTCGGGCACGGCCGCGGCCGCCGCCGCGATCGGCTCGCTCGGCTCACCCGCCCCGGCACGGCGCCTTCAAGGGGCGTCCGCGTGACCACGTCCCTCGCGCAGCCCGGCACCGGCCGGACCCCTCCGCCGCAGGTGCCCGACGCGCTGGCCAGGGCGTCGTCTCTCGTCGTGCCTGCGCTCGACGCCGCGGTGGAGCGGCTGGACCCTTCGCTGCACGAGCCGGTGCGCCACCACCTCGCCGGGGGTGGCAAGCACGTGCGCGCGGGGCTCGCCCTCATCGCCGCCGCGGCGGTCGGAGGCGCCGAGGGCGAGGCGGTTCCCGGGGCGGTTGCCGTCGAGCTCGTGCACAACTACTCGCTCCTGCACGACGACATCATCGACGGCGACCGGGAGCGCCGGCACCGGCCGACCGTCTGGGCGCAGTTCGGCGAGGGAGTCGCCATCGTCGCGGGGGACGCGCTGGCGGCGCTCGCGATCCAGGTGCTCCTCGGCGCGCCGGCGCCGGCGCCGGCGCGCATGGAGGCGGCTCGACGGCTCGCGGACGCCAACCAGGCGATGATCTCGGGCCAGTCGGCCGACATGGCCTTCGAGACCAGAGACCGGGTGACCGTCGAGGAGTGCCTGGCGATGGAGCGCGACAAGACGGGCGCGCTCCTTTCTGCGGCGTGCGCGATCGGCGCGGTGCTCGGCGGCGCCGACGGCGCCACGGCCGAGGCGCTCGGGGAGTACGGAGAGCACCTCGGGATCGCCTTCCAGGCGGTCGACGACCTTCTCGGGGTGTGGGGCGACCCCTCCTCGACCGGCAAGCCGGTCGGGGCCGACCTGCTCGCCCGCAAGAAGACGCTCCCGGTCGCGCTCGCGCTCGGACTGGGCGGCGCTCTGGCGGACGAGCTCGTCTCGATCTTCTCCCGGGCCCCTGACCAAACGGAGATCGAGCGGACGACGCGGCTCTTGGAGCGCGCGGGCGTGCGTGACGCAGTGGCCGCGATCGCCGACGAGCACCTCCGGCAGGGTCTCGGAGCGCTCGATCGCGTGGTGCTCGCGGACAAGCCGAAGGAGGAGCTGTCGGAGGTGGCGCGGTACGTGACGGCGAGGGACCGATGACGGCGATCGACCACCGGAGGCTCGAGGGGCAGCACGTATCAGGTGCCGCCGCGCGGACCTCCCCCGCCGTGGACGCGGCGGCCACCTTGACGAGGGCCACGAAGGCGCTGCTCGGGTTGCAGCACGAGGAAGGCTGGTGGAAGGGCGAGCTCGAGACGAACGTCTCGATGGACGCAGAGGACCTCCTCCTCCGGCAATTCCTCTCGATCCGCACGGAGGAGGACACGGCTGAGTCCGCGCGCTGGATCCGGGCGAACCAACGCGAGGACGGGACGTGGGCCAACTACTACGGCGGTCCCGGGGACCTGTCCACGACCATCGAGGCGTACGTGGCGCTCCGGCTCGCCGGCGACCCGCCCGACGCCCCTCACATGGCGGCCGCGTCCGCCTTCGTCCGAGACCGCGGCGGGATCGAGCGGGCGCGCGTCTTCACGAAGATGTGGCTGGCGCTCTTCGGCAAGTGGCCGTGGGACGACCTCCCGGTCCTCCCCCCCGAGCTCGTCTTCCTCCCGCCGTGGGTGCCGCTCAACATCTACGACTTCGGATGCTGGGCGCGCCAGACCGTCGTCGCGCTCACGATCGTGGGCACGTACCGGCCCCGGCGCGACCTCGGCGTGGAGGTCGACGAGCTGCGCAGCGGGCTTCCCCCGCGACCGTTGCGCCCGCCTCTCACCTGGGAGGGCGCGCTGGAGCGCGCCGACGTGCTCGCACGGCGTTACGCGCGCCGCCCGGTCCGCGTGCTGCGCGAGGCCGCGCTTCGTGAGGCGGAGCGTTGGATCGTCGAACGCCAGGAGGCCGACGGCGGCTGGGGCGGTATCCAGCCGCCTTGGGTCTACTCGATCATCGCGCTGCACCTGCGTGGCTACGCGCTCACACATCCGGTGCTGCGCGTCGCGCTCGAAGGCCTCGAGGGGTTCACGATCCGGGACGAGAAGGGCCGGCGGCTCGAGGCGTGCCAGTCTCCGGTGTGGGACACCGCGCTGGCGGTCGTCGCCCTCGCGGAAGCGGACCTCGAGCCCGGCGACCCGTCCTTGCGCGTGGCCGCGCGCTGGCTCGTCGGCGAGGAGGTGACCGTCGAGGGGGACTGGAGGGTGCGCCGCCCGAATCTGGCTCCCGGTGGCTGGGCGTTCGAGTTCGCCAACGACAACTACCCCGACATCGACGACACGGCCGAGGTGGTGCTCTCGCTCCTGCGCTGCGACGAGGACGATCGGGGCTCGGTCGAGCGCGCCACGCGATGGGTGCTCGGCATGCAGTGCCGCGACGGCGGCTGGGCCGCCTTCGACGCCGACAACACCCGCACGCTCTGCCGCAAGCTCCCGTCCTGCGACTTCGGGGAGATCATCGACCCGCCGAGCGCCGACGTGACCGCGCACGTCGTCGAGATGCTCGCCGCCCTGGAGGCGGCCGGGCGGCCGGCGGACGCCGCCGCGATGGGCCGGGGGGTTGCATGGCTCCTCGCGAACCAGGAACCGGACGGTTCGTGGTTCGGGCGCTGGGGAGCCAACTACCTGTACGGCACCGGCGCGGCCGTCCCGGCGCTCGTCGCCGCCGGCGTGCCGGCGACGCACCCGGCCGTGCGGCGGGCCGTCGAGTGGCTCGACGCCTGCCAGCAGGACGACGGCGGGTGGGGTGAGGACCTTCGTTCCTACGACGACCCCGCCTGGTCGGGGAAG
>JAJYGM010000357.1 GCA_021785095.1 Actinomycetes bacterium | reverse complement strand
CCTACCCCATGGATTCCGCGGCCGCCGGCGGGGACCGGGTGGCGCGACGACGGAGATGCGGGGCCGCGTACCTCGCGGCGTCCCAGCTGCCCGAGACCGGTCCCCGGCACCCTCGCGACCCGGTGCACCCGGCATCGCGATCGGGAGCGGGCTCCGCGTCCCGCGTCGAGCCGGTCCTCCTCCCAGCTCGTCCTCCTTCCAGCTCCCCTCTCCCAGCTCGTCCTCCTCCCAGCTCATCCCTCTTCCAGCTCGTCCCGCGGATCCCGTTTCAGCATGTCCGCTGCTGGCGGGTCGCCCGGCACCGTGGCGCGCTGGGAGGCGGCCTCGCGAGCGTCTCGAGAAGCCCCGGTTTGTTTCACGTGAAACGGCGGCGAAGGGCGAGATAAGCCTCGATCGGGTAGAATACGGGCAGTGACTGAGATCGAGCGGGGGACGAAGAGCGGCGACACCATCGCGTGCGCCAACCAGAAGGGCGGAGTCGGGAAGACGACCACGGTCGTCAACCTTGGCGCCTACCTCGCCCTCTCAGGACACTCAGTTCTCGTCGTCGACCTCGATCCCCAGGGCAACGCCACGAGCGGCCTCGGGATCGACAAGCAGTCGGTGCACGCTTCGATCTACGACGCGATCTGCGGAGACACCCTTGCGGCGGACCTGATCGTGCGCACGCCGGTCGAGCGTCTGGAGCTGCTGCCGGCATCTCTCTCGCTCGCAGGCGCTGAGGTTGAGCTCGCTCCCCTCGCCCAGCGCGAGCGCCGTCTTGCCCGGGTCCTGGCCCCCGTGGCCGATCGCTACGACCACGTCCTGATCGACTGCCCCCCGAGTCTCGGCCTGCTCACCGTCAATGCGCTGACCGCGGCTCGGTCCGTCCTCGTCCCGCTGCAGTCCGAGTATTACGCGCTCGAGGGCCTCAGCCAGCTCGTCGCCACGATCAACCTCGTGCGCGACCACCTCAACCCGGAGCTCTCGGTCCGCGGTGTCGTCCTCACGATGTACGACTCTCGCACGCTGCTCTCCGCACAGGTGCGGGACGAGGCGCGCCGCCACCTCGACGGCCTCGTGTATGACACGATCATCCCGCGCAACATCCGCCTGTCCGAGGCGCCGAGCTACGGACTCCCGATCGCCATCTACCGGCCTGACTCGAAGGGAGCCGAGGCGTACCAGGCACTGGCCACAGAGTTCGTCTCGAGGTCAACTGCGACGGCACCGCGACCCGTTCCGGCGCCTCCCTTGCCCTCGTTCCTGCCCGAACCCGCCATGACCCCCGGAGTGCCCTCATGACCCCACGAACAGGCGGCCTCGGGCGCGGTCTCGCGTCCCTGATCCCATCCGGAACCGCGATCGCCGCGGCGCCGGCCGAGATCCCGATCGATCGGATCACGGCTAACCCGTACCAGCCACGCAAGATCATCGCGGACGACGCGCTCGAGAGCCTCGCTGCGAGCATCACCGAGCACGGCGTGCTCCAACCCATCCTCGTCAACGAGACGCTGGATGGCTACGAGCTCATCGCCGGCGAACGCCGCCTGCGTGCGGCGCGACTTGCCGGCCTCACCCGCATTCCTGCCGTCGTCCGCCAGCTGGCGGGCCGCGAGCAGCTCGAGGTGGCGCTCGTCGAGAACATCCAGCGCGCCGACCTCAACGCGCTCGAGGAAGCGGAGGCGTACCGTCAACTCGTCGAGCAGTTCGGCCTCAGCCAGGACGACATCGCGCGCCGCGTCGGGCGCGCGCGCTCCACGGTCGCCAACACCCTCCGGCTGCTCGAGCTCGCCCCCGCCGTCCAGTCGGCCATCCGCGACGGCACGATCTCCGAAGGCCATGCCCGGGCGATCGGTTCCGTCGAGCGTCCCGCGGAGCAGGAGGCGCTCCTCGGCGCCGTCGTCAATCGCGGGCTGTCCGTGCGCCAGACCGAGGAGCTCGCACGGCGCCTGAAGCAACAGCCTCAAGCGGAACCCGTCACCGAACCCCCCGTCGAGCCCGCCGCCTCCGCGTTGGACCCCGAGATCGAGCGGATCGAGACGGAACTCCGTGCCGCGCTGGGCACCAAGGTGAGCCTGGCGCGTGCCCGCAAGGGAGGTCGGATCGTGATCGAGTACTACGACGAGGCGGACCTCACCCGCCTCTACGAGAAGCTGATCGGGGGGGTCGCGTGACCGGTCCGCGACCTCAACGCGCGCCCGCCGCGGACCCGACGCTCGAGGCGCCCCGGCGGGCCCGCGGCAAGTCGGGCACCCCATCGGCCGCGCCCGCCTACGACGCGAGCAGCATCCAGGTCCTCGAGGGCCTGGAGGCGGTCCGGCGTCGCCCCGGCATGTACATCGGCTCGACCGACGGCAGGGGACTGCACCACCTCGTCTGGGAAGTCGTCGACAACTCGATCGACGAGGCGATGGCCGGGTATGCGACGCGGATCGACGTGACGCTCCACGCCGACGGCTCGGTCGAAGTCTCGGACGACGGCAGGGGAGTGCCCGTCGGGCGCCACCGGACCGGCAAGGACGCCCTCGAAGTCGTCCACACGGTCCTCCACGCTGGCGGGAAGTTCGGTGGCGGCGGATACAAGGTGTCCGGCGGCCTCCACGGCGTCGGCGTCAGCGTCGTGAACGCGCTGTCCGCCTGGATGAACGTCGAGTCGGCGCGCGACGGCAAGGTCTGGGGCCAGTCGTACGAGCGCGGCAAGCCCGTGAACCCGGTGCACCAGATCGGCTCGTCGGAGGGACGGCACGGCACCACCACGCGGTTCATGGCCGACGCGGAGGTCTTCGAGACGCTCGAGTGGTCGTTCGACACGATCGCCCAGCGGCTCCGCGAGTCGGCGTACCTGAACAAGGGCGTCTGGATCCGGCTCGTCGACGAGCGATCGGACCCGGATCACGAACGGTCGTTCTATTTCGAGGGCGGCCTGATCAGCTTCGTGCGGCACCTCAACAAGAACAAGGAGACGCTGCACGCCCGGCCGATCTACGTCGAGCGGCGCGAGGGGCAGACCTCGATCGAGGTCGCCCTCCAGTACAACGACACGTACACCGAGACCGTGCTGGCGTTCGCGAACAACATCAACACGGTCGACGGCGGGACGCACGTCACGGGCTTCCGCGCGGCGCTGACGTCGTCGCTCAACGACTGGGCGCGGCGGGCGGGAGTGCTGCGCGAGTCCGACGCGAACCTCTCGGGCGACGACGTTCGCGAGGGCCTGACGGCCGTCATCAGCGTGAAGCTCGTCGAGCCGCAGTTCGAGGGCCAGACCAAGGCGAAGCTCGGCAACGCCGAGGTGAAGGGCCAGGTCCAGGCCGCCGTCACGGAGGGGCTCGCGCAGTACCTCGACGAGAACCCCGGCGACGGGCGCCGGATCATCGACAAGTGCCTGACGGCCTCGAGGGCCCGCGAGGCCGCCCGGAAGGCCCGCGACCTGGTGATCCGCAAGGGCGCGCTCGAGGGGGCGGCACTGCCGGGCAAGCTCGCGGACTGCCAGGAGCGCGACCCCGCGCGGAGCGAGCTGTTCATCGTCGAGGGCGATTCGGCCGGCGGCTCCGCCAAGCAGGGGAGGGACCGCCGGTTCCAGGCGATCCTCCCGCTCCGGGGGAAGCTGCTGAACGTCGAGAAGGCGCGCCTGGATCGGATGCTGGGATCGGAGAACGTGCGCCCGCTGATCGTCGCCCTCGGCGCGGGCATCGGCGACAGCATGGACATCGCGAAGCTCCGCTATCACCGGATCGTCCTGCTCTCGGACGCGGACGTCGACGGCGCACACATCCGGACGCTGCTGCTGACGT
The DNA here is from genome assembly GCA_021785095.1 of Actinomycetes bacterium. The sequence continues at coordinate 254 of JAJYGM010000357.1, read as the reverse complement.
TCTTCTTCCGCCACCTCCCGTCGGTCATCGAGGAGGGGTACCTCTACATCGCGCAGCCGCCGCTGTACCGGGTGTCGACCGGCAAGGTCACGCACTACGCCGCGGACGAGAAGCAGCGCGACCAGATCGTGCGCGACATGAAGACGAAGAACGTCACGATCCAGCGCTTCAAGGGCCTCGGCGAGATGAACGCCGAGCAGCTCTGGGAGACCACGATGAACCCCGCCACCCGGACGCTGCTCCAGGTGAGCACG
>JAJYGM010000704.1 GCA_021785095.1 Actinomycetes bacterium | reverse complement strand
GTCGAACACTCTACAAGAAGAGTCTGACGCAGAAAAGGCTGCCGTGCCGCGCTAGGGGTGCTCGAGCGAGGCGGCGACTTCGTTGAGGCGGGAGAAGGCGGCGTTCGCCGCCGGCACGCCGGCGTAGACGGCCGCGTGGATCAAAGCCTCACCGATCTCTTCGGCGTCGAGCCGGTCCGCGCCCTCGGACTGGAGCGCTGCCCGGGCGTGCAGCGCGAACTCCTCGAGCCGCCCGAGACCGGCCAGCAGCGCCAGGGTCACGAGCCGCCGGGTGCGGACATCGAGGCTCGCCCGAGACCAGACGCCTCCCCATGCCGCCTCGGTGATGAAGCGCTGGAAGGAGCTGAAGGCGCCGGGAGCCTCCGCCCGCGCGACGGCCGCGGCCACGTAGTCCCTGCCGAGCACCGCCGCCCGTGTCTCGAGGCCGCGCTCGTAGCCGAAGCCGGCGAGATGGGCGAGGACGGCGCCGGTGAATTCCTCGCTCCGCTCGACGTTGGCCAGGTGCGATGCCCCGGCAAGGACCGCGAGCCCGGCGCCGGGGATGTCACCCGCAAGCTCGAGCGCCGTCGCGGGAGTGCTGACGGGATCCGCCCTGCCCGCCACGACGAGCGTGGGCTTGTCGATGCGCCCGAGCAGGTCGCGCCCCTGCCACGCCGCGATGGCCTCGCAACAGGAGGCATAGCCCTCGTCCGAACAGGACGAGACCATGGCGGTGAAGGCCACCGCGACGTCGGGGCGCTCACCGAGGAAGCGGCTCGTGAACCAACGGGCGAGGAGGGTGCCGCTGAGCGAGGCGGTCCCTTCGGCGCGCACCTTGGCGGCGCGTTCCTCCCAGGCGGAGGCGGGCGGGAGCTCGGCAGCGGTGCAGGCGAGGACGAGACGGTCGAGCCGGTCCGGATGGTGGGCCGCCAACCAGATCCCGACCATGCCACCGAGCGAGAGGCCGAGGAAGCTAGCGCTCTCCACACCGAGGTGGTCGAGGAGGGCGACCACGTCCTGCCCCATCCGAGCGATCGAGTACGCCCCGGCCGGGGCGTCGGAGGCGCCATGGCCCCGCTGGTCGTACCGGAGCACCGTGAAGTGACCGGTGAGTGCCACCATCTGCGGATCCCACATCGACATGTCCGTCCCGAGCGAGTTCGAGAGGACGAGCCACGGTCCGGTCCGGGAGCTGCCCGACCCGTCGAGGCGGTACGCGAGCTCGCCGCCGCCCTCGACGGGAACCCGCCCGACGACGCTCATCGCGACTTCCCGGTCACACCCGTCCCGTCCCGGCTGTCATCAGGTCTCCCGCACCGCACGAACGGGCGCACGGTACACGTTCTCGTCGAGATAGGCGGCGAAACCCTCCCTCTCCCGACTGATCCCATCCCACTCCTCATAGAAGGCGTTGTCGCGGTCGTAGTAGCCGAGCGCGTAGGAAGGCGCCGCGCCCTTCGGCACCACGCACACCGCATCGACCACCCAGGACGGGAGCACGATCCCGCCCACGCCGAGGGTGAGCTCGTCGACGACCTCCTCCACGGTCACGACCGCATGCCGGGCGGCCAGCACGGCCTCCTTCTGCACGCCGGTGATGCCCCAGAGACCGACGTTGTTGTCACGGTCTGCCTGCTGAGCATGGATCACGGCGACATCGGGGTTGACTGCCCGCACGGCTGCGAGCTGCTCACCGGTGAAGGGACAGGTGACTGTCGAGATGGTGCCCGAGTGCTGGGCGAGGCTCGTGCCGGCATAGCCGCGGAGCACCGCGAAGGGGAGGCCGGACGCCCCGGCCACGTACCGGTTCGTGAGACCGGCGTGGCTGTGCTCGTCGATCTCGAGGGGGACGGGCCAGCCGTTCTCGATCGCGTCCCGGAACCGGTGCAGCGATCCCACGCCGGGATTGCCGCCCCAGGAGAAGACGAGCTTGGACGCGCAACCGGCCCCGATCATCTGGTCGAAGAGGACGTCCGGCGTCAGGCGGACCAGGCTGAGGTCCCGGCGGCCCTGCCGGATGATCTCCTGGCCGGCGGCAAAGGGGATCAGGTGGGTGAAACCCTCGAGCGCCACGCAGTCACCGTCGGAGACGTAGCGCTCGATAGCGTCCTCGAGCGACATGAGCTCAGCCATGGCAGCCTTCTCGCAACGCCACTTTCACCTTGACAGACGATACACCGCTCCCCCATGCTTGTTCGCAACCCGCATGTTTGTTCGTATGACGGACATGAAGGACCCAAGAGCATGAGGTCGGTTGAGATGGGGCGCAGCGTCGGGGAGCTTGCCGAGGAGGCAGACCGGGCCGTCGCGTACACAGCGGACGAGATGATGTCCGTGGCGGCTTCACGCGTGCTCACCGACGGGGCGGTCTGTTTCGTCGGGATCGGGCTTCCCTCGACAGCCGCCAACCTCGCCAAGCGCACACACGCTCCGGGCCTCGTCCTCATCTACGAGTCGGGGACCATCGGCGCCAAACCGGTCCACCTGCCGCTCTCGATCGGGGACGGCGAGCTCGCCGAGACGGCCGACGCCGTCGTCTCGGTGCCGGAGATCTTCAACTACTGGCTGCAGGGGGGCCGGATCGACATCGGCTTTCTGAGCGCGGCGCAGATCGACCGTTTCGCCAACCTGAACTCGACGGTGATCGGGTCCTACGACGAGCCGAAGGTCCGACTGCCCGGTGCCGGCGGTGCACCCGAGATCGCAGCCTCCTGCCGGGAGACCGTCATCGTCATGCGCCAGAGCAGGCGGAGCTTCGTCCCCGAGGTCGATTTCGTGACCTCGGTCGGACATGGCTCCGGTGCCGGCGACCGCGACCGCCTCGGGCTGACAGGCAGGGGACCGAGCCTCGTCATCACCGATCTCGGTCTCCTCGCTCCCCACCCCGGGACGCTCGAGCTCGAGCTCACCCACGTCCACCCGGGGGTTGAGGTGGAAGACGTGCGTGTCGCAACCGGCTGGGACCTCAAGGTCGCCGAGGATCTCTCTCGGACGGTGCCACCGTCGGCCGACGAGCTGGCTGTGCTCCGGCAGCTGAGAACCGCCGGCTGAGGTTCGCCGGTGGGTGCGATCAGGCGAGTCGGGACCACCCTCGCGGCGTTGGCCTCTCTCCAGCTCTGCATGGCGCAGCTCGCCGGTCCGGCTGGAGCCGGGTCCGCCTCGTCGCCATCGCATCTGGCAGCGACCGGCTCGGGCTCCGTCGGAGGCTGGGGACATGCAGAGGAGCTCCCCGGCACGGCGACGTCGAACGCGACCGGGCTTGCGGCGGTGTCCTCGGTCTCGTGCACGTCCGCGGGTGACTGCGCCGCGGGTGGCTACGTCGACGACCGGCTGAACCGCCTCCAGGCTTTCGTCGCGAACGAGGTGAAGGGAGTCTGGGGTAGCGCCGAAGAGGTCCCCGGTTCGGGGGCCCTCAACGCCGGCGGCACTGCCGCCGTCAACTCCGTCTCCTGCAGGTTCGCTCGCAGCTGCGCCGCCGGGGGGTACTACACCGACCGCGCGGGCGGCCTCGAGGCCTTCGTCGTCGACGACGTCAAGGGAGCATGGCAAGGCGCCGAGGAGGTTCCGGGCACCTCGGCGCTCAACGCCGGCGGCGGTGCCGAGGTCAACTCGCTCTCGTGCCCCTCCATCGGCAACTGCTCGGCGGGCGGCTTCTACACCGACGCCGCCGGCGCCGTCCAGGCCTTTCTCGCCGACGAGGTCGACGGGAGCTGGAGAACAGCCGAGGAGGTGCCGGGCACCGCCACGCTGAACGCCGGCGGGAGCGCCACGGTCACCTCGGTCTCGTGTACGTCTGCCGGCGACTGCGCCGCGGTCGGCAGCTACGAGGACTCCTCTGGCCACTACCAGGCCTTCGTCGTCACCGAGGTCAAGGGCACCTGGGGCATCGCCACGGAGCTCCCCGGAGTGGCCTCGCTCAACGCGGGCGGCAACGCGGACGCCTACGACGTTTCCTGCGCCTCCGCAGGCAACTGCTCAGCCGGCGGGTACTACACGGACGGTGCGGGCGGCCTCCAGGCCTTCGTCGATGAGGAGATCGGCGGCACGTGGGGCACC
>JAJYGM010000511.1 GCA_021785095.1 Actinomycetes bacterium | reverse complement strand
CGCGCTCCGAGCGGAGCCTCGGGAGCGCCTGTTCGCTCGAAGGTCGCTTGCCCGTCATGGTAGTCGGCGGCGGGGCGGCTGGCGGTCCGGCCGGTGCGTCACGCGCGCCGCCGCCACTCGCATGGCTCTGGCGGCACGGCCAGGCGCATCACAAGATGGTCGGTGGTCGCGGGCAATGCCTCTCGCCCCGACCATCCCATCTGTCGTTGCGTCGTCAACGAGCCGTCGCGCATGGCCGCGTGGCCCAGCAGCCACCCGTTCTCGTTCTCCGGCGGGTGCAGCGCGATCACGTCTGGTCCGGGCACGTCGATCTGCCCGAACAGCTCGTGGACGGCATCCTCGCGCAGTTGGTCGGGTACCGCCGCGTCTGCCCACAGATCCCCGAACTGGTCGAGGAGCTTGGCGACCTCGTGACGCCCATCTTCTCTCGCCCCAGCGAGGGTGCCTGACCGTGTTTGGCGGCGATGTCGGAACAGGGCGTCGACGGAGATCGAATCGTCCGCAGCGTGGGGCTCTGGCGTCCACCCCGAGGGGCAGCGACCTGGGCTCGAGCGGCCTGCCGTGCGAGTCGCGACTGGGCAAGTAGCGTGGAGCCAGTGCGTACACGGAACTTTGCTAAACCCATCCAGTACATGGTAATCTGATGCCGCAGTCCAGTCAGGGCGGCCGGCCGCGGAGCTCGCGACCGCGGCAACTACTCAGGAGAGCGCGCAGATGCCAGAGATCGAGGGGCTGTCAGACGCCGGCAACGCTTCCGACAAGGCCAAGGACACCATCAAGACGGTCGTGACCTTCCCGCTCGGCCACCAGCCGTTCCAGGAGGACTACGAAGCCACGGTCGCCGTCGGGACCGTCCGCGCGGCCGCCATGGTCCACTTCGAGGTCAGCGAGGACCCCGCGCTGCGGTTCTACCTGGTCCACGACGGAGCCGAGGTGCCGGACACGACGACCCTCGGCGACGTGGCGGGCCACGCCAAGGCTCTCAAGTTCACGCTCGCCAAGGAGATCGTAAACGGCTGATGGATCTCGAGAGCGAGCTTCGCCTGGTCGAGGACGCCGGCCCAGTGGCGGCGTTCCTCGAGGAGAACGACGGCCTCCTGACGGCCGGCTGGACACCCGGTGTCGAACCCGCGCAGGGGGACGAGGTCGGCGTCTACTGGGCGACCATGCGCCCGACTTCGGCGCCCGACGAGCGCTATCACGCCCGGATCGGGTGGCTGCGCTATCCCGGGTCGCCGCCGTCGGTCAAGTTCGCCACCGACGTCCGCGGTCGCCTCGATGTCCAGAACGCTTGGCCCAGCTGCCCGGGCTACCGGCCCTCGAGCTTCGATATCTGCGCGGCGTTCACGATGGAGGGATACCAGACCCATCCGGAGTGGGTCGCTCAGCACCCCTGGCCGACAAGTGGCAACCCCTTCTTGTGGGTGGTTGAGAAGCTCCAGGGCGACCTTGATCGCAAGTACGGCGGCCGCGCCTCATGACAGCCCTGGTTATCCCGGAATCCGGCGTCGCGGTGGTGACCGCCGCTTCCACGGCCGCCACCATCGTGCGTACGTCGTCAAGCGTTTTCGCGAGGGGCTTTTCGCAGAGCGCGTGCTTGCCGGCTTCCGCGGCGCGGATCGCCCAGACGGCGTGCATGTCGTTGGGCAGCGGGATGTAGACCGCGTCGATCGCCGGGTCGGCGAGGAGCGAGCGGTAGCTGCCGTGGTGGCGCGGCACGCCGGTTTCGGCGGCGAAGGCCGCGGCCTTGGCTTCGTCGCGCGAAGCGACGGCATCGATGGACAGGAGGTCGGAGCCGGCGCAGCCCTTGATGAAGGAGCGGGCGATGTTGGCGGCGGAGAGGATGCCGAGGCGGAGTTTCTGGGTCATGGCGCGAGCATCGTCCGGCGCGGCGCAGGCGGCAAGCTTAAGCGAACATGCCCGCGCCGGTTTCCCGGCGCGGGCATGCTTATCAAAGCCTGAACGCCGGTGGGGCGGTCAGACGGAGTAGTACATCTCGAACTCGACCGGGTGCGGGGTGTGCTCGAACTTGTACACCTCGCTCCACTTCAGCTCGATGTAGGACTCGATCTGGTCCTTCGTGAAGACGTCGCCGGCGAGCAGGAAGGCGTGGTCCGCCTCCAGCGCGCCGATCGCCTCGCGCAGCGAACCGCAGACGGTGGGGATGCCCTTCAGTTCCTCCGGCGGCAGGTCGTAGAGGTCCTTGTCCATCGGGTCGCCGGGATGGATCTTGTTCTTGATGCCATCGAGGCCGGCCATCAGCATCGCCGCGAAGGCGAGGTAGGGGTTCGCCGCCGCGTCCGGGAAGCGCACCTCGACGCGCTTCGCCTTCGGGCTCGTCGCGTAGGGGATACGGCAGGAAGCGGAACGGTTGCGCGCCGAGTAGGCGAGCAGCACCGGCGCCTCGAAGCCCGGGATGAGGCGCTTGTAGCTGTTGGTCGCCGGGTTGGTGAAGGCGTTGAGCGCCTTGGCGTGCTTGATGATGCCGCCGATGTAGTAGAGCGCGGTCTCCGAGAGGTCCGCGTAGCCCGAACCCGCGAAGAGCGGCTTGCCGGCCTTCCAGATCGACTGGTGGCAGTGCATGCCGCTGCCGTTGTCGCCGTAGATCGGCTTCGGCATGAAGGTCGCGGTCTTGCCGTAGCTGTGGGCGACGTTGTGGATGCAGTACTTGTAGATCTGCATGTGGTCGGCGATCGTCACCAGCGTGTTGAACTTCACGCCGAGCTCGTGCTGGGACTGCGCCACCTCGTGGTGGTGCTTCTCGATGATGACGCCCATCTCGCCCATGGTGGAGAGCATCTCGGCGCGCAGGTCGCTCTCGCTGTCGACCGGGGGCACCGGGAAGTAGCCGCCCTTGACCACCGGGCGATGGCCCATGTTGCCTTCCGGGTAGTCTTTCATCGAGGCCTGCGGGCCCTCGATGCTGTCGAGCTGGTAGGTGCCGTAGTTGCCGCCGGTGCCGAAGCGAACGCTGTCGAAGATGAAGAACTCCGCCTCCGGGCCGAACATCACGGTGTCGCCGATGCCCGAGGACTTCACGTAGGCCTCGGCCTTCTTCGCGGTGCTGCGCGGGTCGCGGCCGTAGGGCTGGCCGGTGGAGGGCTCGACGATGTCGCAGAACAGGATGAGCTGCGGCTTGGCCGAGAACGGATCCATGCAGGCGTTGGTCGGGTCCGGCATCAGGATCATGTCGGACTCGTTGATCGCCTTCCAGCCGGCGATGGAGGAACCGTCGAACATGATGCCGTCGACGAAGGTGTCGGCGTCGATGGTCGAGACGTGCTGGGCGGTGTGCTGCCACTTGCCGCGGGGGTCGGTGAAGCGCAGGTCGACATACTCGACCGCGTTCTCCTTGATCATCGCCAGGACCTTGTCCACCGGGGACTTCCCGGGGGCGGACTTGGCCGGGGCGGAAGCGGGCTTCTTCGCCATGAGTTCTCCTCGTCGTTGCTTGCGGGCCGGCCCTGCCGGTCCCGTTGCTCTGGTCTACTTCCCCGGCGCCGCACCGCGCGGTGCCGGAACTATCTCCGCGGTGTCGCGTGCGGCGACCCCGCCGTCAAACCGATTCCCGTTCAGATGGCATCGTGCCCGCGCTCGCCGGTGCGGATCCGGATCACCTCCTCGACGGAGGAGACGAAGATCTTCCCGTCGCCGATCCGCCCGGTGCGCGCCGCGGCGATGATCGCCTCGACGGCACGGTCCACGATGTCGTCGTCGCAGACGACCTCGATCTTCACCTTGGGCAGGAAGTCCACGACGTATTCGGCGCCCCGGTACAGCTCGGTATGGCCCTTCTGCCGACCGAACCCCTTGGCCTCGACCACCGTGATCCCCTGCAGGCCCACCTCGTGCAGCGCCTCCTTCACCTCGTCCAGCTTGAACGGCTTGATGACCGCCTCGATCTTCTTCATGCGCGCACGGCCCGGCGAGCCGGACCCCTCCCTCCGTTGCGGAATGCCGCGAGCCCGGCGGGCGGGCGAGCGGCGAGGGAGGTTTGCATGCCGCGTGCCACGCGACAATGCGCGGGGCGCCGCCGTGGATGATCGGT
>JAJYGM010000315.1:2792-4049 GCA_021785095.1 Actinomycetes bacterium | reverse complement strand
TTCATTCCGTGCCCGGTCGAACTCGTGATAATCCCGGGCATACCGCTCGTACCGGAAGATGTCCGCGATCCCGATGTGTTCGGGGCACATGGAGACGCACTGGGCACACAACAGGCAGGTCAGTCCCTTGTTGTAGCCCGACAAGAGGCTGAGCACCGCGTGGTCTTGCGGGCCCATGGCCAGGCTCGCGGCCGCGCCCACGTTCTCGCGGAACTGATCAAAATTCCTGTTCTCGATCACCGCCGCGGTGAGGTTCTCATTTGACCTCAGCCACTTGACCATCGCCGCGCCGGGAGTGCTGCCCTGACGTCTAGCTCGAAGCAGGACACAATCTCGATCAAGACGGGCACAGCGGCTGGGACAACGTTCGTCGCGGTCGCGTACATGACAAAGACCAAGGAGTGCTGGGTCGCCGAGGACACGGCCAACGGCGCGACAGCCGGCGTGCACTACGGGTACGTGACGCCGGCGACCTCGGCGAAGACAGTGGCATCGACTGTGTGCAAGCCGACAGTCGGCACGGCCAGCGTCACGTGGGGCACGCCGAACACCAAGTGGCCGCCGGCACCGACAGGCCACTGATCACTCGGGCCTGAACAGCAGGGCGGTGGTGGGTTCGCCAGTGGAGCCCGCCGACTGATGAGTCGACGGAACGGGGCCCCGGTCGCCGGGGCCCCGTCCCCGTGTCCAGCCCGACCCTGTGAGTTCCGACCCTGTGGGGTCCAGCACGCGAAGTGACGGAGGGGAGCCGAGATGGCACTACGCGTAGATGCACGCGCCGCCCTCGAAGCGGCGCGCCACACGAGCTCGCCCGGGGCGATCGCGATCCAGTGGGCCCGGCGGCGCGCGACGCCGATCGCGTGCACGCTCATGGTCCTCGTCGCCGGCATGGCGCTCTCGCTGCTGTGGCTCCCGATCGTGAACCACGTCAGCGGGTGGTCCACGCCTCAGGACCTCTGGGAGACCTTCCGCGACGCACACCTCGTCGGCTGGGGAGGCGAGGCCGACATCTACCAGGCGAAGACCGACTTCCTGAGCCCGCCGGCCTTCCCCGTGCTGCTCGCGCCCGTCGCGATGCTGTCGGGCGCGCTGCACCTCACCGAGTCGTTCCCCCTCTTCCTCCGGCACCCCACTGCGTGGCTGCTCCTCGGGCCGGCCGGCTTCCTCTGCGGCTCCGTCGTCTTCTTCGCCCTCGACGCCACGGCGCGCCGCCTCAGGGTCCCCCGCGCTCGCCGGGTCGCTGCGCTGTGGGTGTGT
>JAJYGM010000315.1:0-2782 GCA_021785095.1 Actinomycetes bacterium | reverse complement strand
GAGGACCTCGTGGCGCTCGCGCTCGCGCTCTACGCGCTGCTCGCAGCGTTCGACGGGCGATGGACGAGAGCGGCGGTGCTGGTGGGCCTCGCGCTCGCGTTCCAGCCGCTCGTCGTCCTCGTCGCACCGCTCGTCTTCGCGCGATTCCCATGGAGGGAGCTGCCCCGGGCGCTCGCGGTCGCTGCGGCGCCCGGCGCCGCGCTGCTCGCCTTCCCGCTCGCGCACGGCTGGCACACAACGTGGCGCGCGGTGGCCGAGCAACCGACGTTCCCGACGCTCGGTCATCCGACCCCCTGGCTCGCGCTCGCCCCCGTGCTCCGGACGCACCTCACATCGGTGGTCCCGGCCGCGGAGAAACTGTTCACCTCCTCCATCGAGACCACCGCCGGCGGCCCGGCGCGGATCCTCGCCATCGCGCTCGCAGTGGCGATCGGGGTCGTGGTCGCTCGTGCCCGACCGTCCGAGCACGTCGTGATCTGGCTCGCGGCCGGCTGCCTCGCGCTGCGCTGCGTCTTCGAGTCGGTGATGTTCCCCTACTACGTGGTGCCGGCGCTGCTCGTCGCGGTGCTGGCGGCGGCCGCCGTCGCGCCGAGGCGTGTCGTGCTCGCGTTCGCGGCAACCGTGGTCTGCTCGTCGTACGCCTACGTGCACGCCGCGCCGTGGGCGTACTACGTCGTCGTGTCCGGCTCCCTGGTCGCAGCGTGCGCGTTCGGCGTGCCTCGCCGAAATGCACGGGATGGCCACATGCCGGCCGGCCGCATGCCGGCGCTGCGCAAGGTCGTTCAGCAGCGCGCGGGGGAGCCGGCAGGCGGCGGCGCGAGGCCCGGGTCGAACGGGTCGCGGGTGGCGCCGCAGCTCGGCAGTGTGCGCGGCGCGTGAGCGTGCGCCGCGTGGTCACGCGGCCCGGCCGGTGAGCCAGTGGAGGTAGGCGGAGCCGACTTCGCCGACTTGCCTGACTGCGCAGTCCGCCCCGACTTGTCTGACTTCGTCGACTTCGCCGGCCGAGCCGAGACTGTCGCCACCGTGCGCGTGCCCGGCGGTGACCCCGCGGGAGCCGCCGAGCTCTGGAAGCCGACGAGGAGCCCCGCCGAGGCGGCCGCCGCAGCGAGCGCGACGAGGGCGATGGAGGTCCGAGCTCTGCGCCGGACCCCGCCACGACCAGGCGCTACCCGACCCTCCCGCCGACCAGGCACTGCGTGATCCTTCACGTCACCCCCCACGATCGGCTTCACGGCACCCTTCACGTCACCCCTCACGTCACCCCTCACGACCCGTCTCACGGCACACCCGGCAGCGCCTGCGACGTGAAGATGGCGAGCTGGAACGAGGCCGTGAGCACGGTGTTCCTGCCCGTGCTCGGGCCCCCGCCGGAGATGGTGAGACCGTTCACGTCCGTGAGGCGGGAGAGGTCGTAGAGGTGCTTGATGAACGAGAGCAGGTGGTCGTAGGTGCCCCGCACCGACGCGGAGATCGGGACTGCCGAGTAGCTCGTGCCGGTGACCGCGACGAGCGGGCTCGGTGACAAAGATGTGATCGTCACGCCCGACGCCTTCGCCGCGTGCGAGATCGTGCGGATGTAGGTGTAGAGGCTCTCCTTCGGCGGCACGTACCCGACGAGCTCGTCGTGCATCAGGCGGATCTGGGCGATGTGCTGGTCCTCCCGCTGCACCTGCTGGAGGCGGGCCTCGTCCGCAGTGACCGTCGATTGGAGCGTCGTCTTCTGCGCGTCGAGCGCCGCGAGCTTGTGCCCCTCCGGCACGTAGAAGGCGAGCGCCCACGCGACCACGACCGCAACGACGCCGAGCGCGACGAGCAGGGCTCGAGGGGTGATCCTGAATCGGGTCCGCAGGCCGGTCACGGGAGCCGCTCGCTGAAGCGCTGGGTCCGCTGGCTGTGCGCGGCCGTCGTGATCGAGAACGTGATGGGGAAGCTCACCGCTGTCGACGAGGCGCCCACCGATCCGCTCAGGTCGACTGTCGAGAGCGCCGGCGAGCGGGCCATGGTGAGACCGAACTGCGTGACCTCTGTGAGCGTGTGCGTGTAGACGGTGGTCGAGCCCGTGCCGATGACCGTGGAGCCGGCGATGGTCGGGCTCCCGCCCGCCCCTCCCGTCGGGTTGGTCGCGAGCAGGTTCACCCCGTTCAGGACCGCGCTCTGCGGCAGGTACTCGCCGAGCTGGTTCAGAAGGACGAGCCAGTCGACCTCGTTGGCGACGAGCGGCGCCTCCGCCCGCTGCAGCGTGGTCACCTGGTTGCCGAGCTGCACGGCCCTGTCGTAGCGGGGGAGGTCCACTGTCTCGATGATGTGGATCGTGGACTGGAGGACGGCGACCTGGTGCTCCGCGGAGCGGACGTCGAGCAAGCGGGAACCCGAGGCGGCGGCGAGCACGAGGGCGAGCCCTGCGAGCGCGAGCGCGAGGATGCGCCTCCGGCGGCGGGCGGCACGCTTGGCTGCGACCTCCGGGGGGATCAGCTCGAAACGCGTCCGCGAGGGCCCGTTCAGGGCGAGGCCGAGCGGCACGGCGAGCGTCTGGTTGATCGACTCCGCCTCGTCGGAGGAGACGTCGATGCGGCTCACGTCGACGAACGAGAGGGGGGACGCCTCCAGCACCGGGACGTCCATGCTGGCCTGGAGATGTTCGAGCAGGCCGGCCGTGCGCGCCCCGCCGCCGGTCAGGAGCACGCGGACGGGGGCCGTCCGCCCGGGCATGGAGCCGAAGAAGCGAAGCGAGCTGCGCACCTCGCCGGCGAGCTGCTCGACGACGGCCGCCGCCGCGCCGATT
>JAJYGM010000509.1 GCA_021785095.1 Actinomycetes bacterium | reverse complement strand
CAGCCGCGTTCCACCTCCCGTGCGTCCCGGCTCCCCTGCGTCCGGGCTCCCCGACCGCCCGGGTCCCGTGCGCCAGCGCTCTCTCCTCCCGCCTCCGGTGCGTTCCACCCGCCGTCTGGCATGCTCTGGCCGTGCATATCGTCTCCGACCGGTCCCTTCGCGCGCGCCTGGCGGCGCTCCCGGGCCGCACGCCCCGGGTCGTCGCCTCCGGCAACTACGCGACCCCTCGCCACCTGCTCGGCCTGGTCGACGAGGCGCTTCCCGCCTACCGCCTCTTCCTCCTCAACGCGCAGCCGGGCGTGCCGAGCCGTGACGGCGTCACCCACGAGACGCCCTTCGTGGGCCCCGGCGTCCGGGACCTCTCGCGCCTCGAGTACCTCCCCATGCGACTCTCGCTGGTGCCCCGCCTGTTTCGCCGAGAGCGCCCCCCCGACGTCGTCGCCCTGCACGTGTCGCGACCGCGCGGGGACCAGGTGTCGCTCGGCGTCGAGGTCAACGTGCTCCCCGCCGCGATCGAGGCCGCGCGCGCTCGGGGCGCGCTCGTCATGGCCCAGGTCAACCCCACCATGCCCTACACCTTCGGCGCCGGCGAGCTGGCCCGCGACGCGATCGACCTGGCGGTCGAGGCGGAGGAGCCGCTCGCCTCGCCGCCCGAGCGGCCCCCGAGCGAGGTCGCGGAGGCGATCGCCGAGCGGATCGACCAGCTCGTCACCGACGGCTCGACGCTCCAGGTCGGCATCGGGGGCATCCCTGACGCTGTGCTCGCGCGCCTCCACGGGCGGCGGGGGCTCGGCGTCTGGTCGGAGATGGTGAGCGACGGGCTGCTCGAGCTCGAGCGCCAGGGCGCGCTCGATCCGGCACGACCCCTGGTGGCGTCCTTCCTGTTCGGCTCCCCTGCGCTCTACGAGTGGGCGGACGGGAACCCCCGGCTCTCCCTCCGGCGCACCGAGGAGGTGAACGACCCGGGCCGCATCGCGAGGAACCCCGCGATGACCTCCCTCAACACGGCACTCGAGGTCGACCTCTACGACCAGGCGAACGCGAGCTACCGGGACGGACGGATCTACTCCGGCTTCGGCGGCCAGCCGGACTTCGTCGTGGGCGCGCTCCACGCGCCGGACGGCCGGGCGATCGTGGCCCTGCCTTCGTGGCACGCGAAGCGGGACCGCTCGACGATCGTCGAGCCGCTCGCGGTCCCGGCCACCTCCTTCCAGCACTCACACGTCGTGACGGAGCAAGGGGTTGCCGACCTCTTCGGCCGGAGCCAGCCGGAGCAGGCGGCCCTCCTCGTCGAGCGCACGGCGCACCCGAGCGCCCGGGAGAGCCTCATGGGTGTGCTCGACCGCCTGGCGGGCGAGCGAGGAGTCGGCGGCACTCGGCGGCGATGACCGCGTCCTCGCGCGCCGGGACGACGAGGGTCCGCACCAGCGCGCCCGGGGCAGAGAGGTCGCGGACGGCCTCCGGAGCGCCCGGGGCGGAGAGGTCGCGGGCGGCCTCCGTCTCGGCCTCGGCCTGGTTCAGGGCGTCGTCGAGCGCCACGCCGAGAAAGGCCAGTCCCGCGCAGGTCTCCGCCCGGACCTCGGGGGCGTGCTCCCCGACACCGCCAGTGAAGACCAGCGCGTCCAGTCCGCCGGTGGCAGCGGCCATCGCGGCCACCTTGGCGCGGAGGCGGTGCGTGTAGACCCCCATGGCCCGCGCTGCGCCCGCGTCGCCCTCGCGTCGAGCCGCCAGCAGGCTGCGCAGGTCGCCGTCGGGATCTCGCCAGAGACCGGCCAGCCCGCTCCGGTGCTCCAACCCGTCGCTGAGCACCGAGACCTCGAGGCCCTGCTCGAGGAGCCAGACCACCAGACCGGGATCCACGTCGCCTGCACGGGTCGCCATCACGAGCCCCTCGAGGGGGGTGAAGCCCATCGTCGTGTCGAGCGAGCGCCCTCCCGCGACCGCAGTCGCCGACGCCCCCGCCCCGAGGTGGCAGATGACCGCGCGGCCCTCCCCGGGGGCCCAGCCGAGCTGCTCCGCCGTGCGCGCCCAGGCCCACGAGCAGCTCAGTCCGTGGAAGCCGAAACGGCGGAGCCCCCATCGCGCCACCCAGTGCTGGGGCAGCGCGTACGCCACCGCCTCCTCGGGGAGGGTCGCGTGGAACGCCGTGTCGAAGCAGGCGACGGCGGGGAGCTCCGGGCGGAGCCGTGCCAACGCGTCGAGCGCGGCGAGTGCCGGTGGGAGGTGGAGAGGTGCGAGCGGCACCAGCTCGTCGAGGGCGGCACGCACCGCCGGGTCCACGACCACGCTCTCCGTGAGGCGGCTACCGCCGTGGACGAGCCGGTGCCCGACCGCATCGAAGGGCCCGACACGCTCGAGGAGGGACGAGAGCGCCTCGGGGTCCTCGATCGCCTCCCGCGTCGGCGACCCCTCGGCAGTCACCCGGCCGTCCTCGCCGACCACCCGCAGCTTCACGCTGCTCGACCCGACGTTCACCGTGAGGACTCGCATCATCGCACCCGCTCGCCCACCACCCGCCCAGCGCCCTTCCCCGGGCCCTCGCTCGCCACATCCCCAGCGCCGGCCCCCGGGCCCTTGCTCGCCACATCCCCAGCGCCGTTCACCCCGTCCTCGCTCGCCGCACATCCGGTCGCGCCGCCACCCCCTGGGGCCACACCGGGGCGCTCCCATTCTCGCGGCCGAGCGGTTCGGGCTGCGCGGGCCAGGTGGCCACTTCGACCGGGACGTTCGGCCCTCGTCGGGGAGCGCCCGCGCTCGTAGCGTCGCGTCCATGACCACGAGCGAACGCAACCCTCCGCGCCCGCCGGCCTCCGAGTCGACGATCGCTCCCGAGCCCTACGTCCTCGACGACGTCGACGGACCCCTCGCCCCCGACGAGCTCGACGCCCTCGACGCCTGGTGGCGAGCAGCGAACTACCTCTCCGTCGGGCAGATCTACCTCATGTCGAACCCGCTGCTCGAGCACCCACTCGAGCCCGGCGACATCAAGCCGCGCCTGCTCGGTCACTGGGGGACGACACCCGGGCTCAACCTCGTCTACGCCCACGCCAACCGCGCCATCGCCGCGCGGGACCTCGACGCGGTCTACGTCATGGGGCCCGGCCACGGGGGGCCCGGCCCGAACGCCTGCGCCTGGCTCGAGGGGACCTACAGCGAGCGGTATCCCTCGATCACCCGGGATGGCGTGGGCATGGCGCGCCTGTTTCGCCAGTTCTCGTTCCCGGGAGGGGTGCCCAGCCACGTCGCCCCCCCGACACCCGGATCGTTCCACGAGGGGGGCGAGCTCGGCTACTCGCTCCTCCACGCGTACGGCGCTGCGCTCGACAACCCCGGTCTCACGGTCTTCTGCGTGGTCGGCGACGGCGAGGCCGAGACCGGGCCGCTCGCCACGAGCTGGCACGTGAACAAGCTCCTCAACCCGGCCCGGGACGGCGCCGTCCTCCCGATCCTCCAGCTGAACGGCTACAAGATCGCGAACCCCACGATCCTGGCCCGGATCGACGACGAGGACCTCCGGGCGCTGCTCCGCGGCTACGGCTACGAGCCCCACGAGGTCACGATCACCACCGAGACGAACCCGGCGGCCGCTCACCAGGCCTTCGCGGCCACCCTCGATGCCTGCCTCGACGGCATCGCCGCCATCCAGGCGCGCGCCCGCAACGACGGAGCCGTCACGCTCCCGCGCTGGCCGATGATCGTCCTCCGCTCCCCGAAGGGCTGGACCGGACCCAAGGTCGTGGACGGAGAGCAGGTCGAGGGCACGTTCCGGGCGCACCAGGTCCCCCTCCCCGCACCGCGGGAGAACGACGTGCACCGCCGCGCGCTCGAGACCTGGCTGCGCTCCTACCGCCCGGAGGAGCTCTTCGACGAGCGAGGTCGGCCTCGCCCGGCCCTCGCGGCGCTCCACCCACGGGGCGACCGCCGGATGAGCGCCAACCCCGTGGCGAACGGCGGGGCACTCCTCCGGGATCTCGACCTCCCCGACTTCCGCACCTACGCCGTCCCGGTCGACGCGCCGGGCGCGAGCTCGCACGAGGCGACACGGGTGCTCGGCAGCTGGCTCCGCGACGT
>JAJYGM010000454.1 GCA_021785095.1 Actinomycetes bacterium | reverse complement strand
CGCGAGGTGCCGTGCGAACGATCCCGGCCCGTACGAGAAGCGGAATCCCGCGCCCGTCGCGAGCTCGATGACGTTGGTGCCGTCGTCACGGCGGTCCGGCACGAGCGTCACCCCGTCGAAGCCCGCAAGGCTCGGAAGATCGCGGGCCATCGGCAGGTCCGCATGGGCGACGACCACCCGGCGCACGCCCCTTGCCGCGAGTTGCGCGACACCCGAGTGGACCGCGCCGTTCAACCCCCGACCCGGCTCCCAGAGGACCAGCGCGTCGTGATCGCGAGCCCATGCGGCCACCTCGGGATCGTCGCAGACGACGGCGACGGGGAAGGGCGCGGCCGCCCGCAGCACCTGCTCGGCCATCCGGCGAACGAGCGCTCTTCGGTCGTCGTCGCCGAGCGCGACCGTGAGGCGCCGCTTGGCGTGCGCGAACGCCTTCACCGGGACGAGCACCGCGTGGTCGCCGAGGCGACGGGTGGCTGCGGCACCGCTCCACCATCCGGGAGCGGAGCGGGCGACGTCGTCGTCGCCTTTCACGCGCTGCACCCTACCTGCGGCGAGGCGACGCCCGCACGGGGATCGAGGAGGAGTCGGGGGGAGACGGGCACGGTTCGCACGGGGGCAGCGGCGTCCGTAGGCTCGACGAGCCTATGGCCTCCTCCGAAGGCGTCGGCGGCGTCGCGGTCGTGGGCGCCGGCTCGTGGGGCACCACGATCGCGCTCCTGCTCTCCGCCAAGGGGCCGGTGACCCTGTGGGCGCGCTCGTCCGAGCTCGCCCGGGAGCTCGACACGACCCGCGTGAACCGCCGGTACCTGCCCGAGGTCGCGCTCCCGCCGTCGGTGCGCGTCACTGCGTCGCTCCCGGACGCGGTGGCGGGCGCGGCGGTCGTGCTCGTGGCCGTCCCCTCGCACGGGGTCCGCGCCGTCCTCGAGGCCATGGCGCCGCTGCTGCCCGCAGGTGCAGCGGTCGTCAGCCTCGCGAAGGGGATCGAGGCCGGCACGAACCTGCGAATGTCGGAGATCGTCGCCGAGGTGCTCCCCGGTCACCCCGTCGCGGTGCTGACCGGTCCGAACCTCTCCCGCGAGGTCGCCGCAGGTCATCCCGCGGCGACCGTGGTCGCCTGCGAGGACGAGTCGATCGCCCGCGGCGTCCAAGACCTTCTCCACTGCGGCACCTTCCGCGTGTACACCGGCACCGACGTCGTCGGGTGCGAGATCGCCGGCGCGAGCAAGAACGTGATCGCCATCGCCGCCGGGGTGTGCGACGGCCTCGGCTTCGGCGACAACACGCGGGCGGTGCTCGTGACCCGTGGGCTGGCCGAGCAGGTGCGGCTCGGGCTCGCGCTCGGCGGGCACGCGCTCACGTTCGGAGGGCTCGCGGGCGTCGGTGACCTCGTGGCGACGTGCACGAGCCCGCAGAGCCGGAACCGCTCGCTCGGTGTGGCTCTCGGCAGCGGCCGCCAGCTCGAAGAGGTCCTCTCAGGCATGCACATGGTGGCCGAGGGGGTGCGGACCGCCCGGCCCCTCGTCGGGCTCGCGGAGGCCCATCGTGTGGAGATGCCCATCGCCGCGCAGGTTGCGGCGCTCGTCGCGGGGGAGACCTCGCCTGCAGACGCGCTCTCGGCGCTCATGGAGCGACCGCCGCGGCCCGAGTGGGACGACGCGCTGATCCGGGAGGTCGGGGACTGAGCGGCGGTGCCGGTGCCGCGAGTGCTACCGGTGCGGTTCGGGCCCGGCCAGGCGCACGGTCGCGATGCCGTGGGGGCGGAGCTCGAAGGCGCCGTCGAAGCGCGCAAGGGCGGAGCCGCGCAGGTCCACGAGCCACCCGGTCCGCTCACCGACGCGCACCGTCGTCGCGCTGTCCCAGGGGTTGAACACGCGGACCTCGAGCTGTCCTCCCTCGCGCCGCACCGAGCTCACCTCCGCCCCCTCCACCTCGAGCGCGCTCCCCGCCTCCTCACGCCAACCGCCGCCGAAGGATCCCACCACCTCGAGGGGGAGGAGCACGTCGTCGGCGAGCGTCCAGGGGTCCTGGTCGCCGAGCGCCACGGCGTAGCGGAGCTCCACGGTCCTGCCGACGAGCTGGAGCCCGTCGACGGGGGTGAGCGGCCCCGCGGGGAACGGGCGGTACGCCATGCCGAGGCGCGAGAGCATCCCCGTCGACCGCAACAGCGTGAGCGCGAGGGTGTGCGCCCTCGCGTCCGCGCCGGTGCCGGTCACGTCGACGAGCTCGTACTCGGTCACGCCGTCGTGGACGACGGTGAGGCCGCCGGCGCGGACGAACCGGCGGGCGGGGAACGTCGGCAGACCGCGCTCGTCGGGGCGGCCCTCGGCGTCGAGGCCCCGCAGGACCGTGCCGAAGGCGGACTCCGCCTCCGAGCACGAGGCGGGCTCGGGGAGCGGGAGGTGGACGCGCACCCGGTGGTCCCGTGAGGGGTTGACGAAGGACGTCGTCACCCGCAGCACCGCCTCGTCGGCGCGCAGCTCGAGGGTCGTCGTCAGGTCTGCGAGCTGGGTCCCCACCCGGCGTTGAGAGGAGGTCTCCGCGTGATCTGGCCATCGGTAGCGGCTGGAGACCACGACCCGCGCCCTGACCGGCCCGCGTTCGCTGGCTTCCGCCGTCACGGACTCGGGCGCGTCCACGACCAGGTCGCTCGCCGGCGGCGAGTAGTTGTAGGAGTCGCCGAGGTCGCCACCGTCGACGAGGCGACCGAGCCCGGTGAGGTCGCCGAGCGAGTAGGTGCCGTCGGAGAGGTCGACGCGCACCGCGAGGAGGCCGTTGTCGATCACCACCGCACCTGTCCGCTCCTCCACGGTGACCGGATGAGCGAGGGGCGACGGCGCGTACGACCGCCAGCCGAAGCCGGGCACCGGCCCGACGCGCGCGACGACCCGCCGGATCGGGGGCTGGTCGAGACGGACACGGACCGGCGCGGTGGGGCGCGCCCCGAGGCGCGCCATCAGGTCCTCACGAGCCCGGGCGATCGGAAGCTCGGGCCGCTCGTCCGGGCCGATGGAGACGGTGACGTCGATGCCGGTGTCGTCGTCGTCGATCACGACGTCTTGGACCCACGCGTCGGCGTCGATCCTCGTGCCGTCGATCATGCCGAGGATCGTGCGCACGGTCTGGGCGTCGAGGGTGAGGGTGCCGGGCAGCCCCGCGCGCTCGGAGACGACCTGGACGACGCCGCGCGCCGACGCGCCCTCGAGCTCGCCCGGTCCGTCGTCGGAGACGACGACCTCGACGGTCCCGCTGCGCTCCCGGGCCGAGGGGTTCACGATCACCGGGCCCGGTGCGGACATCGACGCGCCGAGGGCGCCGAGGGTCCGCGCCGCGAGGCCGTCGGCGATCGCGCGGGCGGCTGCGAAGCGCTGCAGCACCTCGTCGACGACGTCGTCCACGGAGCACGCGCAGATCGAGTCGTGCGCCGCGTTCCGCACGACCTCCTTCCACGCCAGGTCGAGCTGCGCCTCCGGCCAGGACTCGGAAGGGACGAACAGCGCGGCGTAGGGCTCCGCGCGGCGCTCGAGGGCCCGCTCGGCGGCTGCCGCCGCGCGCTTCACGTCGACGCGGTTGGACGTGACGCCCATGAGCACGTTCGCCCGCGCGCCCGAGCGGAGCTCACCGCGCCACCTGGGGAGCCCGTCGGCCGGGGCCCGCGCGAGGTACTCGGGGAGGGACGTGATCTCGAAGCGCAGGTCGTCTTGGAGGGCGTTCGCCTCGGCGACGGCGCGCCCGAGCCCGGGCTGGGGCGGCAGGTGGTCCGAGCCGTTCATGAGCAAGAGGTCCGAGACGAGGAAGGGCCCGATCTGCTCGAGGTGGTCGCGCACCCTTCTGACCAGCGCCTTGGCGTCGTCGGGCAGGAGCGACCCGTTGCCGTAGCCGAAGGGCAGGTACTCGGCACGGACGGAGGACCCGTCAGGCGCTTCCCAGACGAACCCGGTGGACGTGATCGACGCGGGCACGCCGCGCCAGACCACCGCGTGCTCGAACCCGGCGAGACGGAGGAGCTGGGGCATCTGGGCGACGTGGCCGAACATGTCGGGCAGGTAGCCCACCTCCATGGCTCCGCCGAAGGCAGC
>JAJYGM010000624.1 GCA_021785095.1 Actinomycetes bacterium | reverse complement strand
GAAGAACCCGCACTCCGCGACGGCTCGGGCACTTCGCGCGATCAAGGCCCCCGCGCGCGTCGCGCTCACCGGCACGCCGGTCGAGAACCGCCTGAGCGAGCTGTGGTCGATCCTCGACTGGACGACGCCCGGGCTCCTCGGGCCGCTCGACCGCTTCGTGCGAACCGTCGCCGTGCCGATCGAGCGCTACCGCGACCCGGGTGCGACCGAGCGCCTCGCCCGCTCCGTCCAGCCGTTCGTGCTGCGCCGCCGCAAGAGCGACCCCACGATCGCCCCCGACCTGCCCGAGCGCATCGTCACCGACGTCGCCGTCCCGCTAAGCCCCGAGCAGACCACCCTCTACGAGGCCGAGGTGCGCGAGGCGCTCGCCGCGATCGCGGAGAGGGAGGGCTTCGCCCGTCAGGGCCTCGTGCTCCGGCTGCTCACCGTCCTCAAGCAGATCTGCAACCACCCGGCGCAATACCTCCACCAGGCAGGACCGATCGCCGGGCGCTCGGGCAAGCTCGACGCGCTCGAAGAGCTCCTCGAGGTGATCCTGGCAGAGGGCGACTCGGTGCTCGTCTTCAGCCAGTTCGTCGAGTGCTGCGGGATCATCGAGGCGCGCCTCGCAGAGCTCGGGATCCCGACCCTCCTGCTCCACGGCGGCCTCGGCGCGCGCCAGCGGACTGCGATGGTCGACGCGTTCCAGGCCGGCGAGGTCCGTGTCTTCCTGCTGTCACTTAAGGCCGGCGGCGTCGGCTTGAACCTCACCCGGGCGAACCACGTCGTCCACTACGACCGCTGGTGGAACCCCGCCGTCGAGGACCAGGCGACGGACCGGGCGCACCGCATCGGCCAGCGCCGCGCGGTCCAGGTCCACCGCCTCGTCGCCGAAGGGACGCTCGAGGACCGCATTGCCGAGCTGATCGAGAAGAAGCGCTCCCTCGCCGAAGCGGTCGTGGGCGGAGGCGAGGCCTGGATCGCGCAGATGAGCGACGACGAGCTCGCCGAGCTCGTCAGGCTCGGGAGCGGCTCGTGAGCCCGCCGGCGGGCGAGGGCTGGTGGCCGAAGGCGAAGCCTCGCCTCCCGGGGCCAGGGGCTCCGAGGGCGAAGGGCAAGGCGGCCTTCGGCCAGACCTGGTGGGGTGCCGCGTGGGTCGGAGCGCTCGAGGGCAGCGCTCGCCTCGACCCCAACCGCCTTCCGCGCGGCCGGACCTATGCCCGCACCGGAGCCGTCGGGGCGCTCGAGGCCCGCGCCGGCGAGATCGTCGCGAAGGTCCAGGGCTCGCGGCGGACCCCCTACGAGGTGCGGATCCGGGTCCGGATGTTCTCGCCGGAGGAGTGGGAGAAGGTCCTCGACGCGCTCGCGGCCGAGATCGGCCACACGGCAGCTCTCCTGGACGGCGAGATCGCCCCCGGCGTCGCGGATGACGTCCGGGCGGTCGGGCTCGACCTGCTCCCGGGACCTGGCGAGCTCCAGCCGCGCTGCACCTGCCCGGACTGGGCTGACCCGTGCAAGCACTCGGCGGCCGTCTGCTACCTCGTCGCCGACGTCCTCGACGACGACCCGTTCGTGCTCTTCGCGCTGCGGGGCCGGGGGCGCGACGAGGTGCTCGCCGGGCTACGGGCTCGGAGAGCGCGCCACGCCGGCGCGCCCGCCGTGGGACCCGGGACGCCAGCCGCGGGGGGTCGGGTCGACACGGGGGTCGTCGCGCGCTCGGCCTGGGCGCGCACGCCGTCCGGGCTCCCGACGCCGCCCCTCCCCCCTCGGTCGCCGGGGCGACCGACCGTGCTCGGCGTAGACCCGCCGCGAGACTCGGGCATCGACGCGGCGCGCCTTCGCGAGCTCGCGGCCGACGCGGCGGCCCGCGCTCTCGACCTGGCTCTCGGCGGCACCTCGACCGGGATCGAGCTCTCTCGGGACGAGGACCTCGCACGGCGCGCCGCACTGACTCTCGGAGGGCCGGCGTCTGGCGGGATGGAGAGGATCGACCTCGCGACGCTCGCCGCCTGCGCCCACGTCCCCGCTCGGGAGCTCCTCCGCCGGGCGCTCGCCTGGCAGGCGGCGGGCAGGGACGGCCTTGCCGTGCTGACCGAGGCCTGGGACCCCGCGCCGGGCGCCCTCGACGAGGCCCGGAGCCTCCTCGGCAAGGGAGCCGCTGCACGGCGCAACCGCGTCAGCCTCGGGGACCGCCAGCTCCGGCTCGGGCGAGACGGCCGCCTCCACCCCTACCGCCGCGGCGCTGGGCGCGAGTGGGAGCCGGACGGACCGCCCCTCGACTAGGCGCCGGGTGAGCGGCTCGTCTCGGGCCCGGCGTCAGCGGGTGAGCGCGCTCTCCGACGCCCCGGCGTGGACCTCGCAGGCACGCCAGCAGTACCATGCCGCCACAGAGCGGTACGGAGCGAAGGCGTCTCCGAGGGGTGCGAGCTCGCGCTCGCTCGGCATCGCGACGCCGAAGGCGAGACCGTAGCCCCGCCGCACCCCGAGGTCGCCCGCGGGCCAGACGTCGAGGCGCCGCAGCTGGAACATGAGGAACATCTGCGCGGTCCAGCGCCCGACTCCACGCACGCTCGACAGCCGCTCGATGACCTCCTCGTCGCTCTCGCGCGCCAGGCGCCGTGGCTCGAGGACGACCGTGCCGTCCACGACCTTCGCCGCGAGGTCCCTGATCGAGGTCACCTTGTTCCACGACAACCCGACAGCTCGCATCGCCTCGGGGTCGAGCGCGAGCATCGCCTCCGGAGCGACCTGCCCGTCGAGAGCCGCCACCAGACGGCCGTGGATCGCCGCAGCGGCGGAACCTGCGAGCTGCTGGTAGAGGACCGACCTGACGAGCGCTGCGAAATGGCTGTCGTGGCGGGGACCGAGCACCGGCGAGCCCACGGTGGCCACGAGCGCGGCGAGGACGGGATCCCGGCCCGCCAGCTCGCGGGCCGCAGCAGCATGGCTTACCCGGCCCGCTGGTGACATCGCACAAGTCTGCCCCGGCCGGCGCCTCCTCGCGGGACGTCGTCAACCGCCTGGCGGCCGCTCCGGAGAAGCGAGCACCACCGGATCCTCCACGTGCAGGGCGCCGGGCCCTTCAGAACCGTCTCCTCCGTGCTCCGCCTCCCGCACGGCCGCTCTCCGGTGGTGGGGAAGGATCCGCGTCGCCGACAGCGACGCGGCAAGTGCCATGAACCCGATCGAGGAGTAGAACGCCGCGTGGAGCCCCGTGGTGAAGGCGCCCGCGAGATGGTGCGAGAGGTGCGTCGTCCCGACGAAGATCGCGAACGCGAGCCCGCGGGGGATCGAACGGGCGGCCACGAGGATCGCGACCGCGAAGGAGAAGACCATCCCGACGTTCGCGAACGTGCGCAGCATCCCCGACGCGATCCCGAACTGGCTGGCGGGCACCGCCTTCATGACCGCCGAGGTGTTGGCGGGGAAGAAGCCGCCCGAGCCGACGCCGTTGACGACCGCTGCTGCGACGACGACCCAGAGCGCCGTGCCGACCCCGAGGCGGGAGTAGACGAACAGGGCGACGATCTCGACGGCGAGCCCGATCGTCGCCGGCCACACCGCGCCGACCTTGTCCGAGATGCGCCCCCCGAGCGGCCCGACGAGACCGCCGACGAGATAGCCGGGGACGAGGAGCAGCGACGCGTGCAGTGGGCTCAGGCCCCGGACACCCTGGAGATACATGATCACGAGGAACAGGACTGCGAAATTGGCGAGACCCTGGAACAACGAGGCGAGCAGCGTCGGGCTCACCGTCGGGATCTTGAACAGCGACAGGTCGAGCATCGGCGCGCGGCGGGACCGCTCCACGACGACGAACAGGACGAGCAGGAGCACGCCCGCGACGAGGGCGGTCACGACGTCGGCGGAGAACGACGTCGTCGCGAGGCGTGTCATCGCCCACAAGATGCCGAACAGCCCTGCGCCGAGGGTGCACATCCCGACGACGTCGAGACGCTGGCGCTGGCGCTCGCCGCTGTCGTGCAGCACCCGCAACGCGAGCACGAATGCGAAGATCCCGGTCGGCACGTTGATCCAGAAGATCCACCGCCACGAGACATAGGTGATGATGACGCCTCCGAGAAGGATGCCGAGGAT
>JAJYGM010000563.1 GCA_021785095.1 Actinomycetes bacterium | reverse complement strand
GCGGAGGAAATGGCCGTGCGAGAAGAGGACCACGTCGCCGCCGGCACCCCGTGCCCGCCCGATCACACGATCTGCTCGGCGCCCGACGTCGGCTGCCGACTCGCCGCCGGGTACGCCGTCCGCCCACAGCGTCCAGCCGGGCCGCCCCGCCCGGATCCGCTCGGTCGTCTCGCCCTCGTACTCCCCGTAGTCCCACTCGACGAGGTCCGCGCAGACATCTGCGCGGTCCCCGAAGCCTGCCAGCCGGCAGGTCTCCGCTGCACGTGACAGCGGGCTCGTGAGCACGAGCGCCGGGTCCGGGACCACCCGGGAGAGCCATCGGCCGGCGGCTCTCGCCTCGGCCATTCCTCTCGGCAGCAACGGCACGTCCGTGCGTCCCGTGTGGCGGCCCGTCGCGCTCCACTCGGTCTCGCCGTGCCGGACCAGCCAGACGTCCACACCTGAACGTCACCATTCTCGGAGGCCGCCTGCAAACCGCCAGGCGTCCACGGGAGGCGGCGGCGGGCTCGGCCGAGCGCCTGCGGTCCCACGAAGGGGCGGGGACGCCGGGTTCTCCACGGTGCTCCGGGCACGATCCGTTCGGGCACGGGCGGGTCGCTGCGGGTTTCGCACCGGCCTTTCGGGCACGGAATGACACCGAGGGCATGGGCGTTGTACCCGTCTGAACGGGTAGGGCTGTTCTGTGGAGCCAGTCGAGCCCCACCCGCCGCCTCGGGGCGGAGACGAAGCCGACCCCTGTGACCACGACGAGCGACAAGAGAGCGACGACGCACCCGATCATGAGCACCTTCACCAAGAGCAGCGCAGCCACGGCCGACAGCCTCGGCCTGCTACTCCGCGACCTCGACCAGTACCCGATGCCCGATCACGATCAGCAGATCGCGTTGGCGAAGCGGGTCGCGGCCGGCGACGAGAGTGCACGCAAGCAGATGGTGGCCGCGAACCTCCGCCTCGTCGTGCATTGGGCCCGCCGGTACCAGGACCGCGGCGTGGACCTCGCCGACCTCGTGCAGGAAGGAACCTTCGGGCTGCTCCGAGCGGTCGAGAAGTTCGATTGGGAGCGCGGCTTCCGGTTCTCGACGTACGCGACGTGGTGGATCCGGCAGGCGCTGCAGCGCGCCGTCCAGCAGCACGGCCGCACGATCCGCATCCCCCTCGAAGTCGGTGAGCGGCTCCAAAGGCTCGACGCGATCGCCGCGGAGCTCGCGGGCCAGCTCGGACGCCAGCCGACCGACGAGGAACTGGCCGAGGTGACGGGCATGACGATCGAAGAGCGGCGACACCTCGAGGACGTCGCCAGGGTGACGGCCAGCCTCGACCAGCCCGCAGCCATGGACTCGTCCACGTCGCTCGGCGAGCTCGTCGCGCCGGACGGCGACGACTGGACCGAAGAGGTCGACCGCGAGCTCGTGTTCGAGCGGATCCGCGCGGCAGTGGGTCGCCTGCCCGACCTTCAACGCGACGTGCTGTGTCTGCGGTTCGGCTTCAATGGCGACGATCCCGCATCGCTGCAGACGACCGCCGAGCGGCTCGG
The DNA here is from genome assembly GCA_021785095.1 of Actinomycetes bacterium. The sequence continues at coordinate 17,432 of JAJYGM010000563.1, read as the reverse complement.
CGTCGGGGTCCGCCGGGTGCGGCGTGCCGAAGAGGAGGCGCTGGCGACCCTGTCGGCCGACGGCCTGGTCATCGGAGCGCGGGCAGTCGCGGCCTGACGGGCACGCGGGGCGCGGCAGCGTCGCCGGGGCACGCCCCCGCCGAGCCCCGGTCAGCTGGTCGTGCCTTCGAGCACCGCGCGGAGGTCTGCCGGCAGTGCGCGGGTCCAGGTGGTGCGGACTCCGGACGCGGGGTGGTCGATCGAGAGCTCCGTCGCGTGCAGGAACAGGCGTCCCGGCGCTACCCCGCGCGCCGCCGGCGCCCCGTAGCGGTCGTCCCCGACCACCGGATGGCCGATCGCGGCGAGGTGCACCCTGATCTGGTGGGTCCGACCCGTCTCGAGAATGCATGTGAGGAGCGTCGCCGGGCGGTCCACCGGATCTCGGCCGCCGAAGAGGCGGTCGTAGCGCTCCACGACGACGTAGCGCGTCCGCGCGGGGCGGCCTGCGGGCGTCACCGCCATCCTGGTCGGCGTCCGCGCCGACCGGCCCACCGGCGCGTCCACCACGCCCCGGTCGTCGGGCACGATCCCCGCGACGAGCGCCAGGTACCGTCGTCCCGCCGTGCGCGCGCTCATCTGGGCGACGAGCGACCGGTACGCGAGCGCCGAACGCGCGACCACGAGCAGCCCGGACGTCCCCTTGTCGAGACGGTGGACCAGGCCGGGACGGACCGGGTCCGACACCGAAGCCAGGGCACCGATGTCCGGGTACCGGGCGAGGAGACCGGCGATCAGCGTCCCTCCACGCGTCCCTGCCCCCGGGTGCACCACCACCCCTGCCGGCTTGTCGACGACCACGAGGTCCTCGTCCTCGGACACCACCTCGAAGGGCACGCTCGGATCGGGCTCGAGGACGTCAGCCTCTTCGGGGAGCTCGACGACGAGCTGACTCCCCGCCGCGAGCGGAGCGCTCCGCTGCACGACGGGGCGACCGTCGACGAGGACGCGGCCGCCCGCGACGAGCGCTGCAGACTCCGACCTCGACAAGCCGGTGAGCATGGACACCGCACGGTCGACGCGCACCCCCGCGAGCGTCTGGGGCACCGTCGCGACGAACGAGCCGGACGGGTCTGTTGTCACTTCGGCCGCGCGGCGTGCGGGGGAGCCGGCTGCGACGTGTCGCTCTCGCCGTCGTCTCGGCAGTGCCGAGCGGGGAGCAGCACGCCCAGGGCAAGGAGCGCCACGCCGACGGTGATGCACGCGTCGGCGACGTTGAAGGTCGGCCAGTGGCTGAGGGTCACGAAGTCGACGACGTCCCCGTGGTGACCGCGCAGCAGGCGATCGGCGAGGTTGCCGAGCGCGCCGCCGAGCACGAGCCCGTAGGCGATGGCGAGCAGTCGGCGCCGCGCGCGCCAGGCGAGCCAGCCAACGACGGCGACCATCGCCACGAGGACGGGGACGATCCAGTCGCCGGCACCGGCGAACAGGCTGAACGCCGTACCCGAGTTGTACTGGAGCGCAAGGCCCAGGGGACCGACCAGGTGAACGGGGTGGCGGAGGGCTGCGAGAGCCCACGACGTCGTCGCCTGGTCGGCCGCGATCACCAGGACCGTGACGGCGCCGGTCACGATGAGGACACGGTTCCGCCCCCCGGTCAGCGTCGCGACAGACCTCCGCTCTTGCATGCGACGCAGAGCCTCGCGTAGGGCAGTGCCTTCAGCCGGGGCTTCGGGATCGGCTGCAGGCATCGCTCGCACACGCCGTAGGTGCCGTTCGCGATCTTCTCCAGGGCGGCGTCGATCTCCTCCACGGCGGCCAGCGCCTGCGCAGACAAGGCGAGGTCGCGCTCACGGTCGACGGTGACCGTCCCGCCTTCCCCCGACTCCTCGTCGAACTGCACGTCCCCGGGTTCGCGCTCTTGGGCGAGCGAGTCCGCCTCCGCCTTCAGGTCGGAGGCCTGGGCCAGGTACACGGCCCGCTCGCCCTCGAGAAGCTGGCGCTGCTCCGTGAGGAACTTCTCGTCCTCTGCGTAGGGTCCCGCGAGCGCTGACGGAGCACGCCGGCTCGTGGGCTTCCTCTCCCGCCCGGTCACCGGCCGTTGCTCGGCGGCGGCCTTCCGCTCGGGAGCCGCCTTTGCCTGTGCGGAGGGAGCCGCCTTTGCCTGTGCGGAGGGGGCCGCCTTTGCCTGTGCCCGTCTCCCGGTTCCCCTCCGCTCGGGGGCGGCCTTGGCCTGCGCCGTGGTCTTCGCCGCAGCCGACCTCGACGTCGCCGGTGCTCCCGCGCGCCGCTGGGACTTCGCCGCCTTCGCGACCGAGGCTCTCTTCTTCGTCTCCTTCGTCGCGGGAGAGGTCGAGGTCACTGCCGTCTTCACCGTCGCTTTCGCGGCCGCGCTCCTGGCGGCCTTCGTCGTCGTGGTCTCTGCGTCACCGCGCGGCGATCCGGCGCGTCGTCGGGAGCCCGAGGGCGCCACCTCCTTCGCCGACGACTGGGAGCTGGTCCTCCTCGGCGCGGCGAGGTGCCGTGCTGCAGCCTTGTGAGCGGTCGACGTTGCCCCGCGAACAGCGCTCGCCGGGCGCGCCGCCGATCTCTTCGGGGCCTCGCCCGTTCGGCTCCCCTTCACCGCCGGCGCCGCCCGCTTCTTCGGCGGGGTCGAACGGCTCGCCGCTCTCTTGTCGCCCTGTGCCACCCGCGCCGTCGGCTGTGACTTGCGCGCCGCCCTCGAGGCGCCACCCGTCGTCGCTGGCGCCATGCCGGACCTCCTCTCCGTCTTGTCCCCCGCGGCGCCACCAGCGCGCCGTTGGAAGAGCCGGTGACCCTAGCGGACCGCGCGCGCCCCTTCAACCACCCCGGCGCCGACCTGCGGGCAAGGCGACCCGCCCCCGGCGGTCACTCGCCGATGCGGCTGCGCTCGAGCTCGACCGTCTCGTCGCGGCCGGCATCGAAGAGCTCTCTGTGCAGAACGCCCGGGCGAGCTCCGACCGGCGTCTGCGACCGATCAGGTGCTGCGATCGCGTGCGACCTCGAGGGAGCCGGCGGGTGACGTTCGGGCGCACCGGATTGGGGCGTTGGCTGCGGACGCGCCTCACCCGCTTGGCCCGCGAGGGGCGAGCCTGGCCCGGCACCTCCCGGCGAGCCGGAGCGAACGGCACCCGAACCGCCTGGCTCACCGCTCGCGGCGCTCCCCGTCTTCTCGGTGCTCTCGGCGGGCTTGCGGTCGGCGGTCGGCCGGGCAACGGAGCGGTCGGCGAGAGGCTCTGGGGATCGCGCGGGCGTCGTCAACCGCTCGTCGACCCAGCGGAGCATCTCGGTGAGCGACGCTCGGATCTTCGTGCGCTGGTCCTCCAGGTGCCTGCCCATCGCCTCCAGGTCGCCTGCGAGCCGCTCCCGGGCAACTTCGAGCCTCCCGACCTCGTCACGCAACCGTTCCTCGGCCTCAGAGGTCAGCTGCCGGGCGCGCTCCTCGGTCTGCGCGAGCAGCTGCCGGGCGCGCTCCTCGGCCTGGCCCACCAGACGCGCTGCCTCCGCCTCACTCTCCCGCTTCGTCTGGTCCACGAACTTCTGAGCAAGCAACAGGGTGCGCTGCAGCGTGTCGTTCGACACCGCGGCCTCCTGCGGCCCAGAGCCGCTCATGGTCGGAGCCTCTCCCGGCGCGCCCGGGTCGACTGCGGTGCGCTCAGCCCGTGGATGCTCGAGCTCCTCTTCGAGCTGCGCGACCCGCTCGGTGGCCACACGGAGACGTTCGTTCGCCGAACGGAGCCGCTCTTGGACCTGCTCCGCCTCCACCGCCGCCTTCTCCAGGTACTCGTCGACCTCGTCGACGTTGTACCCCTTCAACCCGAGACGGAATTCGACCGTGCGCAGCGTGTCAAGGATCGAGTGGCCGGAGGGTGCGTTGTCCATGCGCTCGAAGTGTAGTCCTGGGACCTTCTTTCCCCTTGGATGGTGCAGGAAATGCTCAAGCGCGGAGCAGCGGGATCACGACGAGCTCGGCGACGATCACGACGATGATGATCGAGAGGTCGATGCCCATCCCGCCGGCACGGACGGGCGGCAGCACCCGGCGGATCGGTCGGAGCACCGGCTCGGTGACGGCGTCGAGCACGCGGACGACGCGGTAGAACGCGGTACCCGGCCTCGCCGGCAGCCAGCTCAAGAGCGCCCGCGCGATGAGGACGACCACGTACGCCTCGACGAGGTAGGCGATGATGTTGAACACGTTCACCTGGCGGCCTCCACGGGTCAGCTCCGCCCGTAGCCCCGCTCCTGCAAGCGCTGACGCTCCTCCTCGGAAACCTTCACATTGGTCGGAGCGAGCAGGAACACCTCGTCCGCCACCTTCTCCATCTCGCCGCTCAACGCGTAGGTGACGCCGCTGCAGAAGTCGATCATGCGACGCTGCAGATCGCGCTCGGCGACCTGCAGGTTCACGATCACCGGCCGGTTCGACTTGAGGCAGTCTGCGATGTCCTTCGCGTCGCCGAAACGCGTCGGCGCGACGACTTGCACCCGCGTCGCCTCGCCCGCGCTCATCGGGCGGATGACTGGCTGGCGGGTCGTGACCGCACCGCTCCCGAAGGCGGGCATCGACGGCGCGCCCTCACGCGGGATCGTTCGGATCCGGCTCGGTGGCGCGGGAGCTGGGCGCTCTTCCTCGACGTACTCGGGTTCACGCTGGCTCCGAGGCTCCGAGCGGGACACCGACACGAAGTTGCGCTGCGCGTGGTCGCCGTACTCGTCGTACTCGTCGTACTCGTCCTCGAGCAGACCGAGATAGACCATGGTCTTTTTCAAGAAGGTGGGCATCGCATTTCTCCTCGGCGGGTAGCGTACCGCCTCCCCCGCCGATTGGGCGGACACCACCCGGTCACGTTGCGGTCATGCGACGGGAGGGGCGATCGCCGAAGAGCGCCCGTCCCACGCGGACCATCGTGGAGCCCTCGGCGACAGCGAGCTCGACGTCGTCGCTCATCCCCATCGACCGCTCGCTCAGCCCCAGGTCGTCGGCGAGGGACCGGACCGTCCTGAACGCGCGCCGGGCACCCTGCGGGTCGGTCGGCGCGACGGTCATGAGCCCGCGAACGTCCAGCTGAGCAGCGCACAGCTCGGCGACCAGCCCAGGGACCGCCTCGGGTGGGCAACCGTTCCGACCCGGAGCCCCGGTGGTGTCCACCTCGACGAGCACGACCGCTCCCGGGCGCCGCCGCGCGATCGCCTCCCCTTCCACCGCCCTCGCGACACCTTGCCAGCACGACACGACCGGGGCAAGGGTCGCCACCTTGTTCCGCTGCACCGCGCCGAGGAAGTGCCAGCGCACGCCGAGCTCCGCGCCGCCACCTTGCACACGGGCTCCTCCGCTCCCGGCGCCTGTCTTGTCCGCGGCGGCCCCGATCCCGGCAGATCGCACCGCCTCTACCTTCGAGAGCAGCTCCTGCGCGTAGTTCTCCCCCACGTCGGCGATCCCGGCGCCGAGCGCCGCGCGAACGGCCTCCGCGCCGAACCCCTTCGTGACGGCGACGACGCGGACTGCCGCAGGGTCTCCGCCCGCGTCAGCGATGCGCTGGCGCACCCGCTCGAGCGCTGCCGCCACACCGCAGAAGGCCTCGGCCCCACGAGAGGCCATGGCGGGCTGGCCGCTCAGCGCAGGAACGACGGCACGTCGAAGTCGTCGTCGTCGAGGTCGAGGTCGCTGTTCTCGCTGGTCGCGCCGAAGATATCCACCGGCGCCGGTGACTCCAGGCCGAGCGACTTGTCGGATCGCTCGGCGGGGCGGGTCGACTCGTCCCAGCGTTCGAAGCCTGCGGCGATCACCGTCACCCGCACCTCCTCGCCCATGTTGTCGTCGACGACGGCGCCGAAGATGATGTTCGCGTCGGCGTGGGCGACGCCGTGGATGATCTCTGCCGCCTCGTTCACCTCGAACAGGCCGAGGTCGCTCCCCCCCGCGATGTTGAGGAGGATCCCACGGGCGCCCTCGATCGACGCCTCGAGCAGCGGGCTCGTGATCGCGGCTCGGGCGGCGTTGACGGCCCGGCCGTCTCCGCTCGCGCTCCCGATCCCCATGATGGCGGTTCCCGCGTTCAACATGATCATGCGCACGTCGGCGAAGTCCGTGTTGATGAGCCCGGGCACGGTGATGAGGTCGGTGATCCCCCGTACGCCCTGGAGCAGGACCTCGTCCGCCATCTTGAACGCGTTCACCATCGAGGTCTTCTCCGTCGACACCGTGAGCAGGCGGTCGTTCGGGATGACGATCAGGGTGTCGACCTTCTCCTTCAGGTTCTGGATGCCCTTCTCCGCCTGCATCGCACGGCGCCGACCCTCGAAGGTGAAGGGCCTCGTGACCACGCCGATCGTGAGGGCGCCGACATTCTTGGCGACCTCGGCGACCACGGGCGCGGCACCGGTGCCGGTGCCGCCTCCCTTCCCTGCGGTGATGAACACCATGTCAGCGCCCTGGAGCGCCTCTTCGATCTCGGCTCGGTGCTCCTCGGCCGCTTGGCGCCCGATCTCCGGGTCGCTGCCGGCGCCGAGCCCTTTGGTCAGCTGGCGGCCGATGTCGAGCTTCAGGTCGGCGTCGCTCATGAGCAACGCCTGTGCATCCGTGTTCGCCGCGATGAACTCGACGTGCTTCAACCCGGCGTCGATCATGCGGTTCACCGCGTTGACGCCGCCACCTCCTACACCGACCACCTTGATCAACGCGAGGTAGTTGCTCTGCGACGGTCCGGTCATGTGCTCCCTCGATGCTGTGGCGGCCGCCGGCCGATCGCATGTCCCCGTGGGCGCTTGGGCGGGCCGGCTAGGGAGCGGGCTCCGCAGCGCCGCGACCATCAACCTGACGCGGAGGTCGACGTCAGCTGGACGCGACCCGTCGACACCATAAGGGAGCGACCAGCCGCGGTCAAGCGGCGAGAGGCCGAAGCATGGCGCCCGTCGGCGCGGCGGTCCTGCGGAGGTCTCTTCCCGCCAACGGACGCGCTCCCGGTCGCGGCCCAGCCCGCCTGTCCAGCCCACCACTTCACGGTCTCACGACCGGCGTCTCCGGCGCAGCCACGTCGATCGTGGAGCCGGCGGTCAGGTCCGCACCCTTCAGGATCGCAGCGACGTCCTCGTACTTCTGCGACAGCTGACCCGTGGATCCCAAGTAGACGGTGAGCGTCGACGTCAGCTCGAGGGTGACATCGCCGCCGCGGTCCTGGGTGACGGTGGCGACCTGGTCGGCGAACGCCTTCGGAAGCGACGTCACCACACGTAGCGCCGCGCGGAGACCGCCTGCGGTGGACCCCGGCCGCCCTGCCGGCCGAGCGCCGACGACACGAGGCAGACCCGTGGGTTGCGCCCGCACCGCGAGCACCTTGCCGGTCCGGTCCACGAGCGCCCAACCCGTCGTCGCAGGAGCTTCTTGCACCGCGGCGACAGGCGTCCGCTCTCGTACCGCGATGCGGACGCCGTCCGGCCATTCCCGCGTGACGGTCGCGCTCGCGATCCACGGGAGCCGCTCGACCCCTGCCACCGCTCCCGCGCCGACGTCCAGCAGGGGCGGATCGCCGGAGAGCCCCGCAGCGGCGACGATCTGCCTGACGGGCGTGTGCACCGCGCCGACGACGGTGACGACGCGGGCCGCGAACAACCGCGAATGCAACGCCGACCACCCGACCACCACGACCACGACCACCCCGAGGACGACGAGCGCGATGCGCAATCGGCGCCGGGCCTCGCGCCGCAGGACCTCGGCCCGGCGGGCGCGGATGCGCGGATCGACGCCCGTCAGGGCCTGAGGGTCCTCGCTCGAAGCGGCACGCGTCCTGGGCACCTCCGTCCGGCGTCCCGCCCACCGAGGGCGAGCGCGCGGCCGACGACGAGGGCTCGTCTGGGAGGAGGCAGGGCGCGTCGGAGGGGAGGCAGAGCGCGTCGGAGGGGGCGCCTTCATGTGCCGACCTCCATCGCGGCCCTCTCGGCGTCACCAAGCGGGTCGTCGCCGAACCCGACGAGCTTCAGCTCAGGGCGGAGAAGGACTCCGGTCACCGCCTCCACCTTCCGGCGCACGTGCGTGACCAGGGCCAGCACGTCGGCCGCCCTGCCACCGTCGTCGGCCTGGAAGAAGTTGGCGTGCTTCTCGGACACGCGTGCCGTCCCGAGACGGAGCCCCTTCATGCCCGCCGCCTCCACCAGCCGACCCGCCGAGTCGCCAGGCGGGTTCGTGAACACGGACCCCGCGTTGCTCCCACCGGGCTGGTGCTCGCGGCGCCAGCGGACGATCTCCGAGATGAGCGCCCTGCCGGTCTCGGGGTCTCCCTGAAAGGTCCTGAGCTCTGCCCACACCACGACCTCGGCGTCGCCGAGGGAAGAGGTCCGGTAGCCGAGGCGCAAGCGGGCAGCACCGAATTCTCCGGCGCCGGCGGCGGCGCCCTCCAGGTCCACCGACCGGTACCGGACGAGACAGGACGCGGTGTCGGCACCGTGGCCCCCCGCGTTCATCTTGAGCGCGCCGCCGACCGAGCCAGGGACCCCCACCGCCCACTCCAAGCCTCTCAGTCCCTCGTCGACGGTCCTGCGCGCGAGGACCGGCAGGTCCAGCGCGCCCCCCGCACGGACCAGCACCGCCGCGCCGGAGACGGCGGCGAGCCCGGCGTGATCGGGGTCGCCTGACGCCTCGGCGTCCAATCTCTCGAACGCCGCGAGGCCGCGGCCAGGACGGACGACCACACCGGGGAACCCGCTGTCCGCGACCAGCAGGTTGGACCCCTTCCCCAGCACGAGCACCGGCACCCGGCCAACCACGCCGCTCGACACCAGTGCGTCGCGGAGCCCGAGCAGGTCGTCTTCACTCTCGACGTCGACGAGCACCGCGGCGTTGCCCCCGACGCGGTACGTCGTGAGCGCGCCGAGCGGCGCGTCGACACGGACTCGCGAGCCGAGACGCGCCGCCAGCGCGGCCAGGGCCTCTGCGAGGATCTCCCGTCTGGCGCCCTCGTCGGACGTCTGGTGCTCCCGCGCGTACGGCGCCTCGGCCGACACGTGCTCCCGCGTCATCGGACCACCTCTGCGCGCAGCGCCACGAGCTCCTCCGGCAGGGTGGTGAGGTCGCCCGCCCCAAGAGTCACGCAGAGATCTCCGGGCGCCAACGCGGCGGCGACGGCAGCACGCAGCTCGTCACGCGACGGGACGTACAAGACCCGGTGAGCCCCTCCGCGGCGGATCACGGCGTCGGCGACGAGGCGACCCGACACGCCGGGCGCCGGAGGCTCCCCCGCGCTGTAGACGTCGGTGACGAAGACGAGGTCGGCGTCGTCGAACGCCGTGGCGAACGACTCGGCGAGCGTGGCCGTCCGCGTGTAGCGGTGGGGCTGGAAGACCGCGACCGTGCGCTGCCAGCCTCCGGCCCTCGCGGCGGCGAGCGTGGCGCGCACCTCGGACGGGAGATGCGCGTAGTCGTCCACGAAGGTCACACCGCCCGCGCTCCCGCGGAACTCGAAGCGACGGGGAACGCCGGCGAAGCGGGCGAGCGCGGTCACCACCGCCTCGAAGGGAGCGCCGACCTCGAGCGCGCCGACCGCGGCGATCGCAGCGTTGCGCGCGTTGTGCGCACCCGGCACCGCGAGCTCGATCCGCCCGAGCAGCCCGTCGGGACCGTGCAGGTCGAAGCCGATCGAGCTGCGCCCCGCCACGACGCCGTCCATGCGGTACGCAGCGCCGGGCGACGTCCCGACCGTCACCGCTCCCGCCTGAGCCCCGAGGCGCGCCGCGACGGGGTCGTCCGCGCCCACCACCCGCCGCCTCGCGGATGCGAGGTACCGTGCGAATGCGTCGGTGAGCGCGTCGAACGTCCGGTAGTGGTCGAGATGGTCCGGCTCGACGTTCGTGACGATCGCGATGTCGGAGCGGAGCGAGCCGAAGGAGCCGTAGCTCTCGTCGGCCTCCATCACGAGCCACTCGCCGGCGTCCCACACGGCGTTCGTGCCCGTCTCGTTCACGTCCGCGCCGATGAGGTACGAAGGACGCAGGCCCGCCCCGGCGAGGGCGAGAGAGAGCATGGACGCAGTGGTGGTCTTGCCATGCGTGCCTGCGACCGCAACGCACTTGCGGCAACGTGCGATCGCCGCGAGGACCGAGGAGCGGTGCACGACGGGGATACCACGCCGGCGCGCCTCGGCGAGCTCCACGTTGTCACCGGGGACCGCCGGCGAGTAGGTCACGAGATCCGAGCCCGAGACCTGACCGGCCGCGTGGCCGATCGAGACTTCGATGCCCGCGGCGCGCAGGCGACCGGTGACCGGCGAAGCCTTGAGGTCGCTGCCGCTCACGTCATGGCCCATGCCCACGAGCACCATGGCGATCGCGCTCATCCCAGCGCCGCCCACCCCCACCACGTGGACGTGGCGGGCGACGGAGAGATCGACCTCGTCAGCCGGTGACCGGGGCGTCGGGGAGTCAGCGGGCATGGGCGACCACGATCTCGCAGATCCGCTCCGCCGCGTCCGGGCGGCCGAGGCTCCGGGCGGCCTCTCCCATCGTGCGCAGGCGACCGGGGTCGTCCAGCAGCCCATCGAGGACCGACGCCAGTCGGTCTGCGTCGCAGTCGTCGTCGGGAACGAGGACGGCGGCGGCCGCGTCGACGAGCGCACGCGCGTTCGCGCTCTGGTGGTCCCCGGGCGCGCCCGGCAGCGGCACGAGCACGGACGGAACTCCCGCGACCGTCAGCTCCGCGACGGTGCTCGCGCCCGCACGACACACCATGACGTCGACCGCCTCGTAGAGGCGCGCCATCCGGCTCTCGAAGTCGACCATGCGGTAGCAGACCCGGTCGCCGCCGGCGCTCAGGCCACGCGCCGAGGCCTCGGCGCGCAGCTGCCCCGCGTCGCGTCGGCCCAGGACGTGGTAGAGCGCACGATCGTCCCGATCGCGCCAGCGCTCAGCGAGCCCGAGCGTCGCGAGGTTCAGGCGCCGGGCGCCGAGCGAACCGCCCATGACTCCCACCACCGGGCGGCGCTCGGGAAGCTCCAGCTCCCGGCGCGCACGGGCAACGGCCGGACCGCTGCGATCGACCTCGGTGATCTCGGGACGCACGGCCACCCCGGTCACCACCGCCCCGGGGAGCCCGCTCCCCGGGAAGGCCACGGCGTTCGCCGCGGCGCGGCTCGCGAAGAGGCGGTGCACCGCGCCAGGCACTGCGTCGATGGTCACGAGCACGAGCGGCACGCCGAGCACGATCGCGGCCGCATCAGCCGGAAAGCTCGCGTACCCGCCGACGGACACGACCACGGCTGGCCGCCGCCGCGCGAGGTCTACGATCTCCCGGATCGTCGCGGACACGAGGCCTGCCACCGCACCGAGGTTCGCCCGCAGCGAGCTCGAGTCGAGCCGCCGCACGATTCCGCGGCCGCCCAGCAGCGTGAACGGGAAGCCCTGGCCCTCGAGAAGCAGCGCTTCCTGCCCGCGCCTGGACCCGACGAGCTCGATCGATCCGGGCTCGTGGCCGAGCGCGCGAAGTGACCGGGCGATCGCCAACGCCAAGAAGACGTGCCCGCCCGTCCCTCCACCGGAGATCACAGCGAAGGGTCTCCTGGTCATCCCGGCCTGATCCGACCCTGCCCGGCGGTCCGACCCTGCCCGACGATCCGACCCTGCCCGGCGATCCGACCCTCGCCGGCGGTCCGACCCTGCCCGGCGGTCCGACCCTGCCCGGCGGTCCGACCCTCGCCGGCGGTCCTCTCCCGGCGGGCGACGCTCACGAGGACGCCGGCGCCGGCCATGGTGACCACGAGCGAGGAACCCCCGTAGGAGATGAACGGCAGCGGGATCCCGGTCACCGGGAGCAGCCCGATCACGGCTCCCACGTTGATCAGCGTCTCGACGCCGATCCACACGACGAGCGCCACCGCGAGGAGCCCGCCGAAACGGTCGGGGGCCCGGTTCGCGGCCCTGAGCCCGAACCAGCACAAGGTGCCGAGCAGCAGGAGCACGCTCACCGTGCCGACCAGCCCGAGCTCCTGCCCGATCACCGAGAAGATGAAGTCCGAGTGGGGATTGGGCAGGAAGCCCCACTTCTCCGTGCCGTTGCCGAGCCCGACCCCGAAGACGTGACCCGATCCGAGGCCGATCAGCGACTGCACGACCTGGTAGCCCGAGCCCGACGCGTGGGCGCCTGGGTCCACGAAGGAGAGGAGCCGCTGGCGGCGGTAAGGGTCGACGAGGCTCACCAGGACCGCCAGCGCCACCACGACCCCCCCGATCTTCAGGATCGGACGGAACGACACGCCGGACGCGAAAAGGATCGACAGGCCGATGCACCCGAGCACGACGGTCGTGCCCATGTCCGGCTCGAGCAGCACCAGCCCGGCCGCCGAGAAGGTGACGAGGAGGAGCGGTCCGATCACGGTTCGGTCGCCTCCCCCTGCCTCCTCCCTGCGCACCACGACGTCCGCGCCGAAGACGCACAGTGCGAGCTTCATGATCTCGGACGGCTGCACGTCGAAGGACCCGAACCCGATCCATCGGCTCGCGCCTGTCGCCTGCACCGCGAGGTGCGGCACGAGGACGAGGACCAGGCCACCGAACGCGACGAGGGCGATCAGTCGCGCGAGCCGCCGTAACTTCGTGTAGTCCATCCGGCTCGTCACGACCATGGCCACCGTGCCGAGCACGAGCCAGAGGCACTGCCGGATGAGGATCGACCACGCCGACCCGTACGTCTCGATCGAGACCACCTCGGACGCGGACCCGACCATCACCGTCCCCACGACGCAGAGCACGGCCACGAGCGTCACGATGATGGTGGAGGTCGGCATCTCGCGAAGGAGAACCACCGCGCGTGCCTGGCGCGCCACCGACTTGGTCGCCGTCATGGGGTCTTCCCTCTCGACTTCGCTCGCCTTCCCGACGCACCATCGTCGCCGACCGGGCAGCGTCCGTGGGGGACCGTCCGCATCAGATCTTGGCCACCGTGAGGAAGACGCCGTAGAAGACCCCCAGGGCGAGCGCGGCGAAGAGGCCGGCACAGATCCACAGCCGCACGATGACCGTGGTCTCGGGCCACCCGATCAGCTCGAAGTGATGGTGGATCGGCGCCATCCTGAGGATCCGCCTGTGGAAGAGGCGGAAGCTCACGACCTGTGCGATCACCGACACCGTCTCGATCACGAACAGCCCGCCGAGAATCGGAAGCAGCAGGTCGAGGTTTAACAAGAGGCACAGCGCGCCGAGCCCCGACCCGAGGGCGAGCGACCCGGTGTCCCCCATGATGATCTTGGCGGGCGCTGCGTTCCACCACAAGAAGCCGAGGCACGCCGCCCCGAGCGCCACCGAGGTGAGGGCGAGGTCGATCCCGTACGCAGGCAGCAGGTGGAAGATCCCGTAGTGCCTGAAGATCCAGTACCCGAGGATCGCGAGCACGGTGAAGCAGAAGCCCGACGAGCCGGCGGCGAGCCCGTCGAGCCCGTCGGTCAGGTTCACCGCGTTCGACGTCCCCACGAGGACGAAGACGGCGAAGGCGACCCATCCCGCTTCGCCGAGCTGCACGCCGGGCGAGCTCATGCGGGTGAACGACAGGGCCGTGGAGGTGTGCGCCCAATGCACGGCGAGCTCCGCGACGAGCACGGAGGCGGCCACCTGGGCCACCAGCTTCGCCCGCTTGTTCAGTCCGAGGCTGCGGCGGTTCCGCACCTTCATCCAGTCGTCGAGGGCCCCGATGGCACCGAACAGCACGACGGCGATCACGACGAGAACCCCCTCGGCCGAGAACCTCACCTCGGTCCCCAGGTGGCCGATCAGGTAGCCGCCGACCACTGCGGCGACGATCGCGAGGCCTCCCATCGTGGGGGTGCCTGCCTTGGCGGTATGGGTGGCCGGGCCTTCCTCCCGGATCTGCTGCCCGATCCGCTTGCGCATGAGCCATCGCATGAGGACTGGCGTGCCCAGGATGGCGAGCCAGAACGCGGATGCCCCGGATGCCATGATCGAGAGCACGGTCAGCCACCTCGCCCGAGGCGCCGGCCCGACGCGCGCGCCGCCAGCGCCTCGGCGATGACGACGTGATCGTCGAAGCAAAGACGCTGGTCACCCACCTCCTGAACCGTCTCGTGGCCCTTGCCCGCGACGAGCACGACGTCCGCGGGGCGGGCGAGCTCGATGGCTGCCTCGATCGCACTGCGGCGGTCGGGCTCGACGACGAGGCGCGCCTCGGACGTGACGATCCCTCGCAGCACGTCTTCGACGATCGCACCGGGATCCTCGTGGCGCGGGTTGTCCGACGTGACGACGACGACATCTGCCGAGCGCGCCGCGACTGCGCCCATGAGCGGACGCTTCAACGGGTCACGGTCGCCCCCGCACCCGAAGACGACGATCGTCCGCCCTCCGCCCTCGGCAGCCATGCGGCGGGCCTCCGCCAGCACGCCCTCGAGCGCTGCAGGAGTGTGGGCGTAGTCCACGAGCACGCAGAAGCCCAGCGCGCCGGAGCCGACGACCTCCATTCGGCCCACGACGGGCCCAGCGGCGGAAAGACCCTCGGCAGCGGCGCCGGGCGGCAGCCCCAAGGCGACGGCGGCCTCGGCCGCGAGCTGCGCGTTCTTCACGTTCACGAGGCCGGTGAGTGGCACGACCACCCGCTCACCGCGCCAGGTGAACGCGGAGGCGCCGAGGCGGAGGGTCACGTCGCTCACCGCTGCGCGCGTGACCGCGACCGTCGGGATCCGTGCGCGACGAAGGATGCGCCGGCCCCACGGGTCGTCGGAGTCCACGACCGCGACCTTCGCCCGCTCAGGCTCGAACAGGGTCGCCTTCGCCTCGAAGTACGCCTCCATCGATCCGTGGAAGTCGAGGTGGTCGTGGCTCAGGTTCGTGAAGACAGCCACGTCGAACTGGACCGCGTCGACGCGCGACTGGGCCAGCGCGTGGCTGGACACCTCCATCGCGACCGCCGGGCGCGCCGAGACAGGGTGCTCGTCCCGGGCCGCCGCCAGGAGCCGTTGCAGGTCCGTCGACTCCGGCGTGGTGCGAACGCCCGTGAGCGTGCCGATCACGGTCGTCGGATGTCCTGCACGCTCGAGGATCGCGCCCAGCAGGTGCGTGACCGTGGTCTTCCCGTTGGTTCCGGTCACTCCCGCCATGAGGAGCGACGAGGCCGGGTGACCGTAGAAGGCTGCGGCGAGCCGCGCCATCGACGCGCGTCCCTTCCCCGGCGCGACTCGCAGCTGGACGACCTCGCGCGGCAGCGGCCCCACCTCGTGCTCCCGCACGATGCCGACCGCTCCCATCTCGACCGCCTCCCGCGCGTGGGAATGGCCGTCGGTCTGCTGCCCGACGAGGCAGCAGAACAGCGCACCCGGGCTCACGCGCCGGCTGTCGTGCTCCACGCCGGCGATGTCGACCGCGTCGGGGTCGCCCGACTTCTCGAGCACGTCGATCTCGTCGAGCAGGAGGGTCATGCGCACAGAAGGCAGTCGGAGAGCTCGGGCACGGACCATCCGTGAGCCGAGGCCCCAGCGGATGGTAGCCGCCTCACGTCGCTTTCCGGACGAGCGCTGTGAGTGTCGTGGGCGCTGTGGCCTGCGGCTTGCCGCCGAGCCCCGGCGACGTCGGGACGTCGTAGCGGTGCAGTGCGTACGTCATGATCTTCGAGAACACCGGAGCAGCCGCGGCCCCGCCGTAGATGGGGACCGGCCGGTCGAGCACCACGATCGCCGAGAGGACCGGGTGATTGGCCGGCGCGAACCCGACGAACGTGGCGTCGAACGCCCCTGTGATGTACCCTGACCTGCCGTTGTCGTACGGGATCTGCGCGGTGCCGGTCTTTCCTCCGACGAGGTACCCGGGCACTGCGGCGGCGACGCCGGTCCCGGAGTCGACGACCTGCTCGAACATCGCGACGAGCTCTTTGTCCACCGTGGGCGAGATGACCCTCCCCCTGTGCGACGGCGGCGTCGGGCGCACGGTCCCGTCCGAGGCCACGGTGGCCCGTACCAGCTTCGGCGACACGAACACCCCGCCGTTCGCGACCGCGTTGAACGCATCGAGCACTTGCAGCGCGCTCACCGCGTCCACCTGGCCGATCGGGAGCGAGACGTAGTCGGTGGGCTCCCATTGCGGCGCTGTCACGATCAACCCGGGTGACGCGCCCGGGAAGTGCAGCCCGGTTGTCTTCCCGAAGCCGAGACGCTTCACCTGCTCGAGGAGGCGAGCCTCACCCAGCCTCTGCGCGATGAAGGAGGTCCCGATGTTCGAGGACTGGGCGAGGATCTGCGTCGCGGTCATCTGCTCGGTCGGGTGCGGTGTGGCGTCGCTGAAGAACGAGCCGTCGAGGAAGCGCTGGTCGGGCACGACGAAGGTGGTCCGCGGCGTGATCACGCCCGCGGAGAGCGCGGCGGAGAACGTCACGATCTTGAAGACGGACCCTGGCTCGTAGACCTGCGTGACGGCGGCGTTGGTGGGCGCTTCCTCGACGGGGCCGCCCGGGCCGATGCGCACCGGAGTGCCATTGGCGCTCGACGAAGCGGTGGACGGCGGCGGGGAGGCATTGGTCGGCGCAGGCTTGGTCGGCGCAGGCTTGGTCGGCGTCGCGACGAGGTTCACCATCGCCAGGATCTGGCCCGTGGCGGTGTCCATCACGATCGCGTCGCCGCCTTTCGCGTGCGACGCCACGATCTCCTGCGCAAGGTCCTGCTCGGCGGTGTACTGCAACGGCTCGTCGAGCGTCAGCTCCAGACCCGTGCCTGCAGCAGCGGGCATCTTCTGGGCCACCGGCGTACCGGGGAGCTGGACGCCGAGCGGAGACTCGAGGATGGTCTCGCGGCCCGGGTGGCCAGCGAGCATCCGGTTGTACTGCGCCTCCAGGCCGGCGTCGCCGTTGCCGGACGCGTTCACGCCGCCGACCACCGGGGACGCCACGCCGCCGCCCGTCGTGACGTTGACCGAGGTGTCGACCATCGTGATCCCCGGGAACGCCATCGACGAGACCTTGTCGGCCTGGCTCACCGAGAGGTCCCGCACGAGCGGCACGTACCCGGAGCGCTCGGAGAGGAGACGGGCGAGGGTCGACGCCCGAAGATGCAGCAACGGGGCCAGCGCGCGACCCTCTGCGACCGGGTGGACGACCTGGAAGTCGTCTGCGAGGACCATCTTGGTCGGGATCGACATCTCGAAGACGACGCCGCTGCGGTCCGTGATCGCGCCGCGTAGTGCAGGGATGACGACCGGCTGCGCCGTCTCCTGCGCCGCCTCGGCTTCGTATCGCCCCGCGTGGAGGACCTGCACGTCGACGAGCCGTGCAGCGACGACGACGAGCGCCAGCACCAGGACCACCCGCGCCATGCGGACGCGACGCACCAGCAGTTGGCGCCGCGACTCCGCCGATCGCCGTTCCCGCCCCCGGCCCCGAGACGGCGGTCGCCAAGGGCGCGGGCGCGCGGGGGAGGCGCCCGGCGGCTCAGGAGCAGCTCGACGGCGGGGAGGCGACG
>JAJYGM010000584.1 GCA_021785095.1 Actinomycetes bacterium | reverse complement strand
CCAGGAGGCAGGCAGCAACATCGCCAACAGCGGCACCGTCGGCTACAAGCAGGGCGAGGTGCAGTTCGCCGACCTGCTCTCCCAGCAGATCGCCGGGGGGACGGCACCGACGACCAGGAGCGCGGGGGTCAACCCCCTGGCCATCGGCTCCGGCGTCAGGGTCACATCCGTGTCGACCGACCTCTCCGAGGGCACACTCGAGACGACCGGGATCCAGACAGACGTCGCCATCACAGGCGGCGGCTACCTCGTCGTCCAGCAGGGAGCACAGCAGTACTACACGAGGGACGGGGCGCTCACCGTCGACGCCAACGGAGGGCTCTCGACGCTCTCGGGCGCCAAGGTCCTCGGCTGGCAGGCGAGCCCGACAGGCAAGATCACGAGCTCGACGGCGGTGGCTCCCATCACCATCCCGGCGGGGAGGACGATCGGGGCCGTCGCGACGACATCCATCCAGGTCTCCGGCAACCTGCCCGCGTGGAAGGGCGGCACGTCGACAGTGCCGAGCGTGACCGTCACCTCCATCGCCTACGACTCGCTGGGGAACCCCGTCCCCGTGCTCGTCACCTTCACCGGAGCGCCGACAGCCAACACGTGGAAGGTGACCGCCGTCGCCAAGACACCGATCAAGGGCACAGTGAAGCTGTTCACAACAGCGAGCGCTCCGACGGTCGTCTTCGGCACCAACGGAAGCCTCCAGAAGGTGGACGGCGCCACACTGCCGGCCGGGGGGGACACACTGGCAGTCGCCACGAAGCCGACAGGGTTCACGAAGCTCGTGCTGCGCTTCCCTTCGGCCACATCGAACAGCGCGCTGACCCAGTTCGCGGGCCAGCAGACCGTCACCTTGACCCAGAACGGGAGCGCCGCAGGGACGTTGGTCTCGTACTCGATCGGCTCCAACGGCGTGATCACGGGCACGTTCTCCAACGGCCAGACCACGCCGCTCGCCCAGATCGCCCTGGCGTCGTTCCCCAACGCCTCAGGGTTGGTCAACGTCGGCGACAACCTTCTCGCCCCCGGCGCCAACTCCGGCCAGCCTTCCGTCGGGACGCCGGGGACCGCAGGGCGCGGCAAGCTCTTGAGCGGGCAGCTCGAGCAATCCAACGTGACACTCGCCCAGCAGCTCACCGACCTCATCACCGCGGAGCAGGCCTACGTCGCCGACACGAAGGTGATCTCCACGAGCCAGGCGGTGTCCACGGCGCTCGAGCAGGCATGACGACCGGTCGCTCAAGAGTGGCCGGTTTGGAGCCGATAGATCTCGTGGCGCCATGGAGGCGGCCGCCACTGCCACGGATCGGCCCGCGATCGAACCTCTTGGAGGTCCGCCCCATGGAGCCTGCAGCTCGATGAACCCCGTGCTCGTCATCGACGACGAGGCGCAGGTCCATCTCTACGACCCGCTGCGCCACGAGGTCGTGGACCGTGGCCAGCTGCGCCGGCTCCACCCGCTCCTCGAGGCGTGTGCCCACCGGATCGGTGCGAACCTGAGCGCCGGGCTGCGCCGGCCGGTCCACGTCGCGGCGGGGGAGCTCGAGCAGGGCGCATGGGACGACTTCATGGCCGGCATGGAGGACCCCACGTTCATCGCGACCGCCCTCGTGGTGGAGGTCGACGAGCGCCTACTGCTCCACTTCCCGATCGCGACTGCCCTCTCCCTCGTCGAGGTCCAGCTCGGAGGCGACGGGAAGACCGAGCTGGAGCGGGTGGCGCTCACCGACCTGGAGCTCTCGATGGTGAGCTCGATCGCGTCGCACGTGTTCAGCGCGCTGCGCGCCTCCTTGGACACCGTGCTGGACATCAACCTCACAGGGCTGCAGCGGCACCGCAGCCCGCACTTCGTGAAGATGGCGCGCCCCGGCGACACGGCGTTCCGGGCGGAGGTGAGCGTCACCATCGGGGACGGGGCTTCCTGCTCGATCTGGCTCTACCTGTCGCTGGCGACGATGCGCAGCCTGCTCTCCACCCTGGAGCAGGAGGAGGACGACCACCTGGACCCCGACGCGGTGCTGCCCAACGTCGACCGGAGCATCGAGGAGGTCCCGCTGGAGCTGTTCGTCGCGTACCCGCCCGTGCGCATGAGCGCGGCGCAGATCCTCTCCCTTCGTCCCGGGGATCCCGAGTCGATCATCCTGCTCGGGGTCGGGACGACAGAGCAGGTGGAGCTCGACATCCTCGCTACCGGCAGGACGCGCATCGGTCGGGGTGTCCTCGTGACAAACGGGAAGCACGCAGGCTGCATGGTCAGGAGATGGGAGAGGAGAGACGAGCGATGAGCGACGTCGCCACGACAGTCGCCGGCCGGGCGCCCGGCGGGGCGCAAGAAGGGGCAGCGGCCGGGGAGCAAGAAGTGGCAGCGGGTGGCGCGCAGGATGGCCGCGGTCGCTCCGAGAGCACCAGGGACGCACCGGGTGGCTCCGAGGGTCCGCTCCAGCTCGACGCGCTGCACGACGTGGAGCTGGAGGTCGTCGCCGTGCTCGGGAAGACCCGGATGACGCTCGGCACGCTGCGCTCGGTCCGCCCGCGCACCACCATCCCCCTCGACCGGCCGCTCGGCAGCCCGCTCGAGATCATGGTCAACGGGAAGCTGTTCGCGATCGGCGAGCTGGTCTCGGTGAACGACTCCGAGCTCGGGGTCCAGGTCAAGTCGATCGTCTCGAACCGTGACTGACCTCGTCTTCGCCGCGCAGCGCGGCGCCTCGGCGGCGCCCGACGTGTCCGTCGGTCACCTGATCGCGCAGATGGTGCTGTGGCTGGGCGTGATCGTGGTCGCCCTGCTCGGCCTCAGCCGTCTCGCTCGGCGAGTGAAAGGGGCAGGGCGGAGGGCCACGAAGATGCCTGGCACGAAGAGCGGCCGGCTCACGGTCGTCGGCCGCCAGCCGGTCGGCAAGGGCCAGTGGATCGCCGTCGTCGAGGCCGAGGGCCAGCGCTTCCTGGTCGGGATCTCAGGCGCGGGGTTCACCCCTTTGGGGGAGCTGCGGGGCGGCGCTTCGGACGACGAGGTGCCTGCAGCGTCCCTCGAGGCGCTCTTCTCCGATGGCGAACGGCGCGATCCGGACCAGCCGTGCGGCTGGCTGGAGCGCGTCCGGGCAGCCACCGTCCGCCACTGAGTCAGCGGCTCTGAACCGAGGATGGGCGGATGCCGCACCTTCTGGCGGCGAGCCAGATCACCGTCACACTGGGCAAGACGCTGTCCAAGCCCTCGGACAGCATCCTCGTCATCCTCGCCCTTGCGCTGCTGACGCTGGCGCCGTCGCTGCTGATCATGCTGACCGGCTTCGTCCGGGTGGTGATCGTCCTCGGGCTCACGCGCCAGGCGCTCGGGCTGCAGACCACCCCGCCCAACCAGGTGCTCGTCGGCGTGGCCCTGTTCGTGAGCCTCTTCCTCATGGCGCCGACGTTGTCGATCATGAACCACGTCGCGCTCCAGCCCTACCTCCACGGGCACCTGGACTTCTCCCAGGCGTTCGGCAGGGCCGAGGTCCCGCTCAAGCACTGGATGCTCCCTCAGACGGGTTCCCAGGAGCTCGGGCTCACGACCAAGGCCGCGCACGTCTCGGCTGCGAACCCGATGCACGTCTCGCTGTCCGCGCTCATCCCTGCGTTCCTCCTCACGCAGCTGAAGGACGCCTTCATCATCGGGGTCGTCATCTTCGTGCCGTTCTTGATCATCGACCTCGTGGTCGCCTCGACCCTCATGGCCCTCGGCATCGTCATGCTCCCGCCGACCCTCGTCTCGCTGCCCTTCAAGCTGCTGCTCTTCGTCCTCGTCGACGGCTGGGTGCTCGTCGTCCAGTCCCTCATCACGAGCTTCAAGTGACAATCGGCCTCGTCCTCCAGCTCGCCTCGGAGACCCTTCTCACCGCGGCGAAGATCGCGGCGCCGGTGCTCCTCAGCTCGCTGGTCGTGGGTCTCGTCGTGTCCTTGTTCCAGTCGGTGACCCAGATCCAGGACCCGACGCTCACCTTCGTGCCCAAGCTGCTCGTCATCGGCCTCGTCCTCGTGCTCATGGGCCACTGGATGCTCGACCAGTTCACCGGCTACGTGCACGAAGTGTTCGCCGAGATCCCGCGCCTCATCG
>JAJYGM010000564.1 GCA_021785095.1 Actinomycetes bacterium | reverse complement strand
GAGGAGCGCCACGCCCGATGACGGGAGGCTCAGCGGCTCCGACTCTGGGGGTTCGCGCGCTGGGAGGTGAGGCCGCTCAAGCTGACCGCATGGATCCCCAGGATGCCGTCGCCTTGCCGGAGGTGCTCGACGAGCTCGGACGGCACGGCCTCCGAGGTCGAGAGCACCATGAGCGCGCTGTGCCCGTCCGCGCTCGGCCCCACGGCCATCGACGAGATCGAGATGCCGGCGATGCCGAGCGCCATGCCGACCACGCCGATCATGCCGGGACGGTCGTCGTTGTGCACGACGAGCATGTGCTCGGCGGGGGGCAGCTCGACCGTGTGGTCGTCCACCATGACGATCCGCGGCTCGGGTCGTGCGCCGGGACCGGTGAGCGTGCCCGCCACGGCATGGCGGGCGGAACGGAGGGTCACGAGGCTCTTGTAGAACGGCGAGGCCGACGCCGAGATCTCTTCGACCGCCAGGCCCCGGCTCTCGGCGACTTGGGGGGCGTTCACGTAGGAGACAGGCTCTTCGGCGGTCGAGCCGAAGAGACCCTTCAGCGCGCACAGGGTGAGGATGCCCGTCGCGTGCCCGGCGAGCTCCCCCCGGCACTCGACCTCCAGCCGGTCGGGCAGCCCGTCGTGCAGGCACGCGAAGAACCGCCCCAGCTCCTCGGTGAGCTGCATGAACGGCCGAACTGCGTCGGAGACCTCCGAGGCCGCGAGGTTCACGGCGAAGGGCACGAAGTCTCCGGCGAGCGCGAGCAGCACCTGCAGGGCGAGCGTGACCCCGGCCTTGTCCTGCGCCTCCTCGGTGGAAGCCCCGAGATGGGGGGTCACGACGACGTTGTCGAGCTCGAAGAGGGGCGACGCCCCCGGGGGTTCCGCCGAGAAGACGTCGAGCGCCGCGCCCGCGACGATCCCCGATCGGAGCGCGTCGTAGAGGGCCTCCTCGTCGACGATCCCGCCCCTCGAGGTGTTCACGATCCGGATGCCGGGCTTGGCCTTGGCGAGCAGCTCCCGCCCGACGAGTCCCGTCGTCTCCGCAGTCTTCGGGGTGTGGATGGTGACGAAGTCGGACTCGCCGAACAGCTCCTCGAGCGAGCGGAGCTCGACGCCGAGGGCGCGGGCGCGCTCTGCAGAGACGTACGGGTCGTGACCGAGGATCCGCATCCCGAAGGCGGCAGCTCGCGCCGCCACGAACGATCCTGCACGCCCGAGCCCCACGATGCCGAGGACCTTGCCGTACAGCTCGACGCCCTCCCAGCGCGAACGCTCCCAACGGCCGGCCACCAGTGCCGCGTGCGCCTGGGGGATGTTGCGCGCCTGTGCCAGGAGCAGGCCCATCGCCTGCTCGGCGACCGAAAGGATGTTGGACGTCGGCGCGTTCACCACCATCACGCCGCGGGCGGTCGCGGCCTGCACGTCGACGTTGTCGAGCCCCACTCCCGCGCGGCCGACGACCACGAGGTCGGTCCCGGCTGCGAGCACCTCGGCCGAGACCTTCGTCTGTGAGCGGACCACGAGCGCGTGGGCCCCCGCGACCGCGTCGAGGAGCTGCTCGGGGCTCAATCCTTCGCGCACGTCGACATCGTGGCCGGCCTCCGAGAGGAGCTCGAGGCCGCGGTCGGCGATCTTCTCGGTGACGAGGACGCGGGCCATCGCCGATCCGTGCCGCCGCTAGCGCGCCGAGCCGAACAGGTCGGCCAGGCGGCTCACGCCCTCTGCCATCGCCTCGTCGGCGAGCGCGTAGGAGAGCCGGAGGTAGCCCGGCGCCCCGAACGCCTCGCCAGGGACGACGGCGACCTTGGCGACGTCGATGCACACTTCGGCGAGCTCTTCGCTCGTGGCGGGCCGGCGGCCCCCGATCTCCCGGCCGAGGAGGCCGTGCACGTCGGGGAACGCGTAGAAGGCACCCATCGGCTCCTGGCAGACGACCCCTGGGATGCCGCGCAGCATCTCGACCATCGTCTTGCGGCGGCGATCGAAGGCGTCCCGCATCTCTCCCACCGCCGCGAGGTCGCCTTGCACCGCAGCAAGCGCTGCGAGCTGGGAGACGTTCGCGACGTTGGAGGTCTCGTGCGACTGCACGTTCGACGCGGCCAAGACCGTGTCGACCGGGCCGATCATCCAGCCCACCCGCCATCCGGTCATCGCATAGGTCTTGGCGACGCCGTTCACCACGATGCAGCGCTCGGCGAGCTCGGGCACGAGGACCGGCATCGATTGGTGCTCCGCGTCGCCGTACACGAGGTGCTCGTAGATCTCGTCGGCGACGACCCACAGCCCGCGATCGACCGCCCAGCGCCCGATCTCCCACATCTCGTCACGCGGGTACACGGCACCGGTCGGGTTGGACGGCGACACGAAGAGGAGCACCTTCGTCCGGGGCGTGATCGCGGCCTCGAGCTGCCCGATCGTGACCCTGAACCCTTGGTCCGCGCCGGCGAAGACGGCGACCGGCACCCCGCCCGCCAGCGCGACCGACTCGGGGTACGTGGTCCAGTACGGCGCGCACACCAGCACCTCGTCGCCCGGGTCGCAGAGCACCGTGAAGGCGTTCGCCACCGCCTGCTTCCCGCCGTTGGTCACGATCACCTGCTGGGCGGACACCTCGTAGCCGGAGTCCCGGCGCGTCTTGTGCGCAATCGCCTCGCGCAGCTCGGGCAGTCCGGGGGTGGGGGTGTAGTGGTGCGCACGCGGGTCGCTGCACGCGGCGATCGCGGCCTCCACGACGTGAGGGGGAGTGGGAAAGTCCGGCTCCCCAGCGCCGAAGCCGATCACCCGCTCCCCTGCCGCCTGCAGCGCCTTCGCCTTCGCGTCGACCGTCAAGGTGGCAGACGGCGTCACGCCTGCGGCGCGCGCGGAGATCCTTCGGGTTGAGGCGGGGGCGGTCACGGATGCCATGATCTCATAGTGACCCACAGCGACCTGACAGGCATCGTCATCCCCGCGTCCATGCTTCCCGGAGACGGACGGTTCGGTTCCGGGCCGTCGAAGATCCGGCCCGAGCACGTGCGCCGCCTCGCCGGCACGGGGATGACCTACCTCGGGACCAGCCACCGCCAGCAGCCCGTGAAGGCCGTCGTCGGACGGGTCCGTGAAGGCCTGCGCACGCTGTTCTCCCTGCCCGACGGTTACGAGGTGCTCCTCGGCAACGGCGGGACGACGGCGTTCTGGGACGCGGCCATCTTCGGTCTCATCGACACGCAGAGCCAGCACCTCTCCTTCGGCGAGTTCTCCTCTAAGTTCGCAGCGGCGGTGAAGGCGGCGCCGCACCTGAAGGACCCCGAGGTCATCGAGTCCCCCGCCGGCACCCGGCCGCACCCGGCCGTCGACCCGGCCGTTGACTTCTACGCCCTCACCCAGAACGAGACGTCCACGGGCGTCGCGATGGACGTCCGGCGCCCCTCGGGTGACGGCGGTCCTGCCGAAGGGCTCGTTGCGGTCGACGCCACCTCGGCCGCGGGGGGGACGCGGGTCGACCCTGCCGAGTTCGACCTCTACTACTTCGCCCCCCAGAAGTGCTTCGGCGCGGACGGCGGGCTGTGGGCGGCGTGCTGCTCGCCTGCCGCGGTCGCACGCATCGAGCGGATCGCGGGAAGTGGCCGCTGGGTCCCTCCCTTCTTGGACCTGAAGATCGCGCTCGACAATTCGCGCCTCGACCAGACCTACAACACCCCGGCCCTCGCCACGCTCTCCCTGTTCGAAGCGCAGCTGGACTGGATGCTCGAGCACGGCGGTCTCGAATGGGCGGCGTCTCGCTGCGACCGCTCCGCCGAGATCCTCTACACGTGGGCGGTGCATTCCGGCTTCGCGAGACCCTTCGTCGAGACACCCCAGGACCGCAGCCACGTGAACGCCACGATCGACTTCGTCGACGAGATCGACGCCGGCGCCGTCGCGAAGATCCTTCGCCGCAACGGCGTCGTCGACACCGAGCCCTACCGCAAGCTGGGGCGGAACCAGCTGCGCATCGCCATGTTCCCCGCGATCGACCCCGAAGACGTGGCGGCGCTCTGCGCGTGCATCACGCACGTCGTGGGGGCGATGGCGTCGTAGCCTGCCTCAGTAGCCTGCCTCAGTAGCCTGCCTCGGCC
>JAJYGM010000060.1 GCA_021785095.1 Actinomycetes bacterium | reverse complement strand
GGTCGTCCTTCCGACCTGCAGGCGGTCGACGAGCTCCGTTGGTTGACGCTGTTATCGGTCCTGCGCCGCCGTTCAGACCGGCGGGCTCTCACCGCCTTGGCCGTCCCGCTCCTCGTCGTTCGCGTCCGCCTCGCCGTCGGTGCCGTCCGCGCCGTCTCGGTGCTCGTCGTGTTCGTCGTCTTCTTCTTCGTCCCAGCTGTCGGACGAGCCCTTCGCCCTTTCCTGCTCGTCCTCGCCGCCGAGCCACCACGGCCAGCCCCGGCCGAACCCTCCCGGTGCCCCCCGGCCCGCAGCGGTCCCGCTCCTGGTGCCGCCGAAGATCCAGTCCGGGATGTTGATCGGCCACGCACCGCCTGGCCGGGAGCGGCCGCCGCTCGCCTTCGTCTCGGGGACGATGGCAGCGATCCGCCGGCGCAGGTCCCCGAGGAGGGCGACGAGGTCAGCCCGCTGCTCGTCGTCCGCCGTCGCTGCGGCGCCGACGAGAGCTCGCGCCGTCTCGGCGATCGCGACGAACAGATCGCCCGGGGCCTCGTCTGCCGGCTGTTCCCAGGGCTTGCGAGGCGACGTCCCGCTGATCCGCTCCGCCTCGGCGCGACCAGCGTCGGTCAGCTGGTACCGCCGCTTGCCGTCGTCGGACTGGCTGCTCGCGACGAGAGCGTCGTCCTCCAGCATCTGGATCATCGGATAGACGGTCGTCGCCGTCGGCCGCCACTCGCCGCCCGAGCGCCGGGAGAGCTCCCCGATCACCTCCGATCCACTCATCGGCTGCTCGTTCAAAAGGAGCAGGACAGCACTTCGGACGTCTCGCCGGCGCTTGCGAGGCGCTGCCTCCGCTCGATCGCTGATCACCGTCCGACGCTACCGGCGGCCTCGACCGGCTCACGACCTCATCGGCGAGCGGGACGACGGGGAGGCGGCGGGACTCGAGGAGCGCAGCATTCGGCCAGCGCACTTCGGAGACGAGTGACAGGCGCTCCAGGAGCTCGATGAGCCGTGCGGTCGAGTCCCACTCGTGCGGATCGACGCCGTGGCGGGCGAGTCGCGGGAGCGCGTGGTGGAGGTTGTGCCAGTTGTCGCCGAACGCAAGCAGCGCGAGCGGCGCGAGGTTGCGCGCCTCGTCACCTCGCCGCGTGCGGAACGGCCGGGACCCCCACAGGTGGCATGCCGAGTTGACGGCGAATGTCGCCTGCTGAAGGAGGAACACGCGCACGAGCCCTCCCCACAGGAAAGCCCCGATCATGCCGGCGACGGTGCCGGTGACCGCCAAGCCGAGCAGCGCCGGGAGCGCGAGGGATATCACGCTGAGGAGCGGGAAGAGACGATCGAGGACGACGAGATCGCGATCGGCGAGAAGGTCCGGAACCCACCGCTCGCGTTCCTCGGCAGGGGGACGAAACAGCCAGCCGCCATGCGCGTGGAGTGCACCGCGAATCTGGCCACCGACGGACAAACCGGAGAGGTGCGGCGAGTGCGGATCGCCCTCCACGTCGGTGTAGGCGTGGTGACGGCGATGGTTGGCCGACCAGCCGAGAACGCCTCCTTCGAACGCGAGTGAGCCCGCGAGGACGAGCACGACCTTCGTGACTCGCCCTGCTCGAAACGCTCGATGCGTGCACATGCGGTGGTAACCGGCGGTGAGCCCGTGACCGGTCAGCAGGTAGAGCGCCACCGCGATCGCGAGGTCGGCGAGGGTGGCCTGCTCTCGGAACAGGGCCACGGCCGCCGCGACGGCGCCCGCGAGGGGCCCGAACAGGACGACCGCCGTGACCGCCTGTCGCGCCGGCGACGGCTTCGGCGCCGCGGCGATGCGCCGATCCTTCGGCCTCTCCAGCAGCGCGGTAGTCACGAGGCCCGCGCCGAGTGGCGATGGCTGGAGGACTGGAGGCGCGAACCCGAGCCGGCGGGCTGCCCGCCACGCCGATCCTTGGCCCGCTTGGGCTTGCCGGCATGAGCGGTGCCTCCGCGCACGACCCGTGTCTCGGCCGCCTCGCGGCGTGTACCGGTGCGCATGTGGCGTTCGCTCGTCGACGTCCCGTCGACGGGCCGGCCGACGCGGTGGCCAGGCTCGGGTAGGTCCGGAGGCGAGGAGAGCCGCGCGTCGATACCGAGGCCCGCCACGAGCCTGCGGGACTCCCGCTCCTCGTCGGGGCAGACGAGCGAGACGACACGCCCCGACGTCCCCGCTCGACCGGTGCGACCGGAGCGATGGAGGTACGTCTCGGCGTCCGAGGGCCGGTCGAAGTGGACCACGCACTCGACCCCCTCGATGTGGAGGCCGCGCGAAGCGACGTCCGTCCCGACGAGCACGTCGGCGCGCCCGTCGCGGAACTGCGCGAGCGCGCGGTCACGCTGACCCTGCGAGCGATCACCGTGGATCGCAACCGCGCGGAGACCCGCCTGACCGATCTGGCGTGCGAGCCGGTCAGCCCCGTGTTTGGTCCGGCAGAAGACGATCGAGGAGGAATGCATCGCGACGAGAGCGACCGTGAGAGACGTCCGCTCCTCGCGCTTTGCCCGCCAGAACTCGTGGGTCCGCGATCCAACGGCGTCCGAGGGTTGCTCGAGGAGGTGGCGCCGGGGACGGACCTGATGGTCCCGCACGAGACGGTCGACCTCCCTCGTGAGCGTCGCCGAGAAGAGCATGGTCTGATGATGCTCGACGCGCACCTCGCGGAGCACGCGCCGCACGGCCGGGAGGAACCCCATGTCGGCCATGCGATCGGCCTCGTCGACCACCACGACTTCGACGCCGGAGAGATCGAGCACGCCGCGATCGAGCAGATCCGTCAGCCGGCCTGGGCAACCGACGGCGACGTCCACGCCATGAGCGAGCGCGGCGAGCTGGGTCCGGTAGCCCGTCCCGCCGTAGAAGGAGGTGACCCGGAGGTGTGTCTCTCGCGCGAGGGGACGGATCGCATCGGTGATCTGAGCGGCGAGCTCACGGGTCGGCGCGAGGACGAGCGCGCGAGGAGAGCGACGCTTCGCTCCTGCTATGCGTGCAACGAGCGGGATCGCGAACGCGAGGGTCTTCCCCGACCCCGTCGGGGCCTGCACGAAGAGGTCCTCGCCGCGAAGGGCGTCGGGCAGTGTGGCGGACTGGACGGGATAGGGCTCGGCGATGCCGAGCTTGTGCAGGCAAACGACGAGAGGCTCGGGTACTCCGAGGCTCGAAAAGGTGGATGACACGGTCAACTCCGCAGTCGGGGCGCGAGCGCCACTTGGGCTGGGGAGCGACGCACCCAATGAGCACTCCGGTCATCCGGCGAAGATCCGGACCCTGCGTCGCTGCAGCGGAGGGTGGCGACCGTTGTGCGGTTGCCTGCCGACGATCAGCGTCGACGATCGGTCGACCCACCGAAGTGGCTCGAAGACCAAGTCAGACTAGCCGGGGGAAAGGGCCGAGGTGGCGCGGCCAAGGCAGTTGACGAGTGGCTCGTACGGTGTGACCCCGGGCGACATGACCGACCGCCTGGGCGCTCAGCGACCTCGGCGCCGCTGCTCGGGGTCACGCTCGGCCGCCTTTTCTCCCTCGAAGAGGTCCGCTTTGTCGAAGGCTGCTCCTGAGCGCATCTTCTCCCGGCGAGCGGCGATCGACGAAGACAGGCTCGCCCTGGCGGCGCGGGTACCGACAGCATCAGCAGCGAAGTTCTGCTGTTCAACGGGCTCGCGAGCCGCCTCGCGTTGCTCGAAACGGATCGCCGCGTCGGCGATCGTGGTGCCCATGGCGTCGTAGAGCGGAGTGCCGGCGCGCGGCTGGAAGGTCTGCGGGCTCAGCTTCACGACCTCCCGGATGGGCACGGCTTCTGCCAGCACCTCGTGCGGGTCCTGGCTGTCGAACTGGACGAGCGTCATGACCGCATCGTCGCCACTTTGCTGCTGCTCGCTGAGAAACGCGTTGAACCCGCCGACGACATCGTCCGCGATGGACTCCATCGACCGGAGCGGTGTCCGGCCCCGTCGGTTCGGTCGCACTGAGGGGTCGTGCCCTCAACCAGGGAATTCTGAGCCCGCGGCGGCTCCCTCGCTATGGCTACCCAAGGGTCACTCGTGGATACCGCGGAAGTCAGGGCGGGCTCACCTCGAAT
>JAJYGM010000069.1 GCA_021785095.1 Actinomycetes bacterium | reverse complement strand
GCCACGTCCGGCAAAAAGCCCTGCTCCCGGCGCCTCGCTCGCTCCGAGCCGCAACGCCACCTCGGCCCATTGCCAGCGGTGACGCCCCGTCCCGCCCCGGGCGTCGACCGCGTTCGCCCAGACCGCGTGGTGCAGCCTCTCGCCGACGAGGTCGAGCCCGACCGACCACTCCCAGGGCTGGCGTCCCACCACCACCTCGGCTGGAGGCGTGGTCGGATCGTCGAGGCCGAGACCGGGAACCAGCTCGACGACGAGCGACCGCCGTTCCCTCCAGGCAGCACCGAGCTCGTCGGCGATCTCGGCGTCGACAGCGGCGACGCGGACGCGCTCGCACGAGGTCCAGCCGGTCGGAGCGGGTGCACCCGGCGCGACGACGACAGACCGGCCGAGCGCGAGCAGCTCGACCCCCGCCGGGCGCGCCACGGACGGCGCCGGCACGGGTCGATCGGGCACGGGTCGATCGGGCACGGGTCGATCGGGCACGGGTCGATCATGTCAGCCCGGTGCACCGGAGGCACCGGGCCGGGCCCTGGACCTCCGGGTAGCATGCCGTTCGTCCCGGTCTCCGGGCGCCGAGCGGGGGGTGACGATGAAGATCACCGACGTGAAGGTCTTCCTGGTGCACGACAGGGAACGGCCGACGCGCAACTACACCTTCGTCAAGGTCTACACCGACGAGGGTGTGACCGGCCTCGGCGAAGCAGGGGTCAACGGCAAGGAGCTCGCCCTCGCAGGACTCGTCGAGACCTACCGCCCGATCCTCCTCGGCCTCGACCCGGCACGGATAGAGCACATCTGGCAGACGTTGTGGCGGGGGCAGTTCTTCCGCGGTGGCCACGTGCACTCCGCCGCCGTCGCGGCGATCGACCTCGCCCTGTGGGACCTACGTGGCAAGGTGCTCGGCGTACCCGTCTACGACCTGCTCGGAGGGCGGACGCGGGAATACGTCCGCTGTTACTGCCACGTCCAGCGACCAAGCTCGCCCGACGGCTCGCGATCGGGCATCGAGGAGATGGTCGCGTACGCGCGCGAGCAGGTCTCCGAGGGTTGGGAGTTCGTCCGCTTCGGAGTCGGCGAGGGCGGTCGGATGGTCGAGGAGGGGATCTACGAGCAGCCCGCAGGACTTCGCTGGACCGTCGAGGCGTTCGGCGCGCTCCGCGACGCGCTCGGGCCGGCTATCGAGATCTGCGTCGACTTCCACCAGCGGACGACGCCCGCGTACGCCATCCAGCTCGCCACCGAGCTCGCTCCGATGCGACCGTTCTTCGTCGAGGACCCCGTACGAGCGGAGAATCCGGGCGAGTTCGTCCGCCTGCGCCAGCAGATCTCCGTTCCGATCGCCACGGGGGAGCAGCTCGCGAGCAAGTGGGAGTGGCGGGAGCTCGTCGAGCGTGACCTCATCGACTACTGCAGGGTGGACCTCTGCATCTGCGGGGGTCTAACCGAGAGCCGCAAGATCGCCGGCTGGTGCGAGACCCACTACATCGAACAGGCGCCGCACAACCCGCTCGGGCCGGTCTCGACCGCGGCGTGCCTGCACTTCGACCTGTCGACGCCGCTGTTCGCGGTCCAAGAGCTCACGTGGCGGCCCGACGTCCTCGCGGACGTGGTCCGCACGGACATGGTGCTCGACGGCGGCAAGCTCTTCTCCGGCGGATCGCCCGGCCTCGGCGTCGAGCTAGACGAGGACGCGGCCGGCGAGCTCGCGTTCCAGCTCCCCGGCCTACGGGTGCTGCGGCGCGAGGACGGCTCGGTGTCGGACTGGTGAGGGTCGGACTGGTGAGGGTCGGACTGGTGCGGGTCGGACCATGAGCGACGTTCCGGCGGGCAAGAGCAACGTCCGGCTGCAACGGACGGTCGTGGACGAGCTGACGGTCCGCCCGGGGACGAGCGCCGGGCTCGGCTCGCGCAGCACGTCCGAGACGCGCACCGACTGGCTCCGGCCTGCGGGGCTGACGCACGCGCACGACGTCGCGGAGCACGATCTCGTCGCGTTCCGCCAGGAGCTGGCCTCCGCACAGGAGCTCCTCTGGGCGAGCGACACCTGGGCGCTGCTCGTCGTCCTGCAGGCTCTCGACGCGGCCGGCAAGGACGGGACGATCAAGCACGTCATGTCGGGCGTGAATCCCCAAGGGTGCGCGGTCGCGTCGTTCAAGCAGCCGTCGCAGCACGAGCTCGCCCACGACTTTCTCTGGCGCTGCACGGCCGCGCTCCCCGAACGGGGGCGCATCGGGATCTTCAACCGCTCGTACTACGAGGACGTCCTCGTCGTCCGCGTGCACCCCGAGCTCCTCGTCGGCCGACACCTGCCCCCGGCGACGGCGGACGGCGACACGCTCTGGCGGCAGCGCTACGAGGACATCAACGCGTTCGAGAAGCATCTCGTCCGCAACGGCACTCGAGTCGTGAAGATATTCCTCCACGTCTCGAAGCAGGAGCAGAGGCGGCGCTTCCTCGAACGGCTGGACGAGCCCGCGAAGAACTGGAAGTTCTCGAGCGCCGACCTCGCCGAGCGCTCCTTCTTCGACGACTACCAGCGGGCCTACGAGGAGGCGCTCACCGCGACGTCGACGCCATGGGCGCCCTGGTACGTCGTGCCTGCGGATCACAAGCACGCGATGCGCGCCCTCGTCGGCGGCATCCTCGTGGACGCCGTCGGACAACTCGACCTGCACCCTCCGTCGCCAGGACCCGAGGAACAGGAGGCACTGCGTGCTGCTCGCCGCGCGCTCGAGTCGGAGCACGCCTGATGGCGGAGCCTCCCGGCGGGTCGCCGGGGCTCGGTGCGCCCGCGCCGACGCGTGACCAGATCCGCGCTCGGCGCGACGCAAGGCGGTGCTCCACGCCGTGAGCCAGCTGCGCGAGACCGCCCGGGACCTCGCCGCCGCCGAAGCGTCCTTCGGTCTCGCGGCGATCGGCTGGGCGCTGTCCTCGGACACTCTCGCGCTCTTCGGCCTGCTCGGCGCGCTCGTGATCGTCACATTGCACTTGTGGCAGCGCTACTGCCTCGCCGGGGTCTCCTACGTCCGTCGCCTCGAGCAGTCTCGGGCGCGCTTCGGCGAGGAGGTGGGCCTGTCGATCGAGGTCGTCAACGACAAGATCCTCCCGCTCTCCTACCTCGAGATCAACGACGAGGTGCCCGACGGCCTGGGGATCGACGGTGGCACGCTCGTCGCCGGCCGGGGACGACCGGCCGCCCTGCTCCAGGTTCTCCCCCTCCTTCCCTACGGGCGCGTCCGGCGTCGGCTGGTCGTCCACTGCGACCGGCGGGGCGAGCACCGCTTCGGCCCTGCGACGCTGTCGAGCGGCGACCCCCTCGGACGGCGTGTCCGCTCCGCAATGCTCCACGACGAGCAGCGACTTCTCGTCTACCCGAAGATCCTCGCTCTCGCTCCCCTCGGGATCGCATCGCGCCTGCTCTTGGGCGACGAGCGCTTGCGTGCCGAGCTCGCGGCAGACCCGAGCCGGACCGTCGGCGTCCGACCCTACGAGACGGGCGACCCGCTCCGCCACGTCGACTGGAGGGCCTCTGCACGGAGCGCGGGCCTTCTCGTGCGGCGCTTCGAGCCCACCGTCAGCCCGCGGGTCGCGATATTCCTCGACGTGCGCGTCCCGCAGTTCGTGAGCTGGCGCCCCGAGCCGGACGAGCTCGAGTTCGCCATCTCGGTGACCGCCTCCCTCGTCGCCGCCCTCGCCGATGCCCGGATCCCCGTCGGGCTCTACGCGAACGGGACCAGCGGAGGCGAGCCCGTGGGCCACGGGCCGAGCGGCTCGCCCGCGGCACTCGCGCCGATGCTCGAGTCGCTCGCCCGCCTCGTCCCCTACGGCCCGCTCTTCGTCTCGGGCGTGCTCGCGGAGATCGGGAGATCCCTGCCGCGCCAGACGAGCGTGGCCGTCGTCGCGGCAGACTTCGCCGAGCCCACCCTTGCCGCCATCGCCGACCTGCGCAGGCAGCATTCTGTGAGCGCTCTGCACGTCGTCACCTCGGCCGGCAACCCACCGCCGGCAGGCAGCGTCGACGCGCTCCTACGGGTCGGATACACCAGTGACTGGCACGAGCAGGCGACTCTCGACATCGCTCGCTAGCGCGCTCGT
>JAJYGM010000327.1 GCA_021785095.1 Actinomycetes bacterium | reverse complement strand
GAAGACCTTCGCGGCTCTCGGCGTCTACGGGACGAGCGCGATCACGGCGATCACCGCGCAGCACACGGCCGCCGTGCTCCGGGTCCTCGCCCTCGACCCCGACATGGTGCTCGCGCAGGTCCACGCGGTGCTCGCCGATCTCCCACCGGCCGCGGTGAAGACGGGCATGCTCGCGAATCCCGAGATCGTGGAGAAGGTGGCCGACGTCGCGGCGCGCGGGCTGCTGCCCAACCTCGTGGTCGACCCGGTGCTCGTCTCCACGAGCGGCCACTCGCTCATGGACGGGGGCGGCGTGCGTGCCTACCGTGAGCTCCTGTTCCCCCATGCTCGGGTCGTGACCCCGAACCTCCAAGAGGGGGCGCTGCTCGTGGGGGCCGACGTGCGCGAGCTCGAGAGCGTGGAGGCGATGGCCGAGGTGGCAGAGGCGCTTCACCGCCTCGGGCCCGACATGGTCGTGCTGAAGGGCGGGCATCTGGAAGACGCCACCTCGACGGACGTCGTCGTCGGTCCGGGCGGCCTGGCGGTCATGGAGTCCACGCGCATCGACACGAGGAACGACCACGGAACGGGGTGCTCGCTGTCCGCGGCCGTCGCCGCCGAGCTCGCGCTCGGCACGCCGCCGCCGCTCGCCATCGAGCGCGCGAAGTCCTACGTGCACCGGGCGCTCGAGGGAGCCGCGCGCTGGCAGCTCGGGAGCGGCCACGGACCCGTCGACCACTTCGGATGGGGCGAGGGGCCCCTCCCCTCTTCACCGTCGTCTCGCTGACCCGCGCGGCGACCGCTCGGCCTGGAGAGCGCCATAGGCTGAGCCGGTCATGGCCGGGGCGGAGACCGTGGGCGGCCCACCCGCCCGAGCAGACTCGTCGTCGGCTGCGCCCACCGTTGCACGCCGGACGCCCGGACCGAGCGTCCGACCCGCCATGATCGTCGTCGGGCTCGCTCTGCTGGTCGTTCTCGTGTTCGGGATCGGCGCCGCGCTCACCGAGAACGCCGCCCCGAAGCCGCCGACGCCTGCCGCGGTGGGGGGCACCGGCCTCGTTGCACAGCCGGCGTCGGCAGCACTCCATCCGATCGAGATCCTCGGAACACCGCCGGCGGACGTCCTCGACGCCCTCGTGCTCCCGAAGGGCACCCAGACCGTGTCCGATACGCCCTGGAGCGGGTCCACACAATACTCGGGGGCGATGACCTTCCGGCTCGTCGCTTCGCAGGCCGCCGTCGTCACGTTCTTCCGCGCCGAGCTCCGCGCGCGCGGGTGGTCGAGCGCCAAGGTCGGCCCGGCCCACGACGAGCCCCGAGCGACGGAGGTGCTGGCCCAGCGCGCGAGCAACGACGGATGGTTCTGGGAAGCCGGCGTCGTCGTGTCCCCGACGACCTTCACCAGCACCGGGAGCGACGTGACCCGCTTCAGGCTCGACCTGTTCGAACTGCCCGACGCCGCCTGACCGGCCCCGCCTGACCGACGCCGCCTGACCGGCCCCGGGCGACGGCCCCGCAGGCCGCGACGCCGGACCGCCACTGCGTCGGGCCTCTACAGTGGACACGGTGCCCTTCCTCGCCTTCGTCGCCACTCGCGCCGACGACGCCGTGCACACCACCGTCGAGGAGCTCGACGATGCAGAGCTGCCTCCTGGAGAGGTGCTCGTCGACGTCGAATGGTCGTCGATCAACTACAAGGACGCCATGGTGACGCTCCCTGGCAACCGGGTGGCGCGCCGTTCGCCGCTGGTGCCGGGGGTGGACCTCGCCGGACGAGTCCTCGAGAGCACCGACCCCAGCGTCCCGCCGGGCATGGACGTGGTCGTCCACGGCTACGACCTGGGTGTGGGGCGGCACGGAGGCTTCGCCACGAGGGCCCGCGTGCCCGCAGCGTGGGTCGTCCCCCTCACCGGCGGTCTGACAACCCGGCGCGCGGCTGCGGTCGGGACCGCTGGCTTCACCGCGGTGCTCTCCGTCGAGAAGCTGAAGAAGGCCGGCGTCCGTCCGGGCGACGGGCAGGTGCTCGTCACCGGCGCATCCGGCGGCGTCGGGAGCATGGGGGTGGCGGCGCTCGCACGACAGGGCTACGAGGTCGTGGCGAGCACCGGCAAGGGAGCCGCGCACGACTACCTTCGATCGTTGGGCGCGTCCGACGTCGTGGGGCGCGACGGCATCGCCGAGGCCGGCCGGGCCCTGTCGAAGGAGCGCTGGTCGGGGGCGATCGACTGCGTCGGCGGCGACACGCTCGCCGCTACGCTGCGCGCACTGAGCTACGGCGGCGCGGTGGCGGCCAGCGGCCTCACCGCAGGCCCGGACCTCCATACGAGCGTCTTCCCGTTCATCGTCCGCGGCGTGTCACTGCTCGGCGTCGACTCCGCCCAGACGCCGATCGACGAGCGGCGCCGGGTCTGGAGCATCGTCCAAGAGGTGCTGCCCGCGGCGACCGTCGACGCCATGGTCGCGAAGGAAGTCGGACTGCACCAGCTGGCAAGCGAGCTCGACGACGTGCTCGCCGCCCGTGTCCGGGGCAGGGTGCTCGTACGGCCGGCTGCGCGTTGAGCTCGCCTCCCGCTCGACGGGCGCGAACGTCAGCCGCCGAAGTCCTCCGGCTTGATCGAGTCGAGGAATTGACGGAACTGCCCGACGAGCTCGTCGGGACTCTCCTCGTCCTCATCGTCGGCGGCCTCCACCGCGAGCAGGATCCCCTCTGCGTCCATCAGGTCGTCCGCGACGTAGATCGGGCTCCCCGTGCGCACTGCCACCGCGACCGCGTCGGACGGGCGGCTCGAGACCACCGACCGCGCGCCCCCGCGGCGCAACTGGAGCTCCGCGAAGTACGTGGACGAGCGCAGCTCGGTGATCACGATGCGCTCGACCGAGACGCCGAGCGCGGACAAGAGGTCATGGATGAGGTCGTGCGTCATCGGCCTCGGCATGGCGACGCCCTGCAACGCGTACGCGATCGCAGCAGCCTCCGGAGTGCCGATGAAGATCGGCAGGGTGCGCCCCTCACCTTCGGTCTCCTGGAGCAACAGCACCGGCGTGTTCGACTGGAGGTCGACCCGGACAGCCCTCAGGCGGACTTCGACCATACGAGCAATGTAGCGTGGCCCCAGCGGCGGCGTGCAGCGAGAGATCAGCTGCCGAGCTGCCGCCGGAGCCCCGATCGCACGAGCGACGCGCGCAAGCTCTGACCCAGCCGGGCCAGGTCGGCTGCCGCTTCCACGGCGCGTTGGCGGGCTTCGGGGTTGCGCTGCCGCAAGAGCGGGGTGATCACCTGTTCGACGAGGCCGCCCTCGCGGTCCGCTGCGTTCCGGTACATCCGCAGGTGCCTTGGCTCGACGCCGTAGCGGGCGAACTCGCTGACCAGCTTGCCGACCGTGAGCGCCTCTTCGTCGTAGAAGGACCCGCCCGCGATGGAGATCGGCGACAAGAGCCCCAGGCTCTCGAGGTTCGCCACGACCTCGGGGGTCAGCCCGGTCGCCGCGCACAGCTCCGCGAGCGTCAGGCTCACGCCGGACACCGATGGCGAGAGCACGCCGGCCGCGCCGGATCCGTAAGCCGCCTCCATGCCGGGCCCGTGGGCAAAGGCCGCCGCGCCCCCCGACGCCGAACGGTGCCCGGTCTCCTGATCGGCCTGCACGAAGCTCGCCGGCGCCGGCGCCGCCGCCGGGGCGGTGGCTCGCGGCCCTGGATCGTGCTCGGTGGGCGCCGCGCCCCGCTCTCTCGGCTCGCCCCGAGGCCGCGATCGCGCCCACACGTCTCCGTCCGCCGCTGCCATCGGTGTCGCCGATGACGGCGCCGCTGCCATCGGTGCCGCCGTAGCGGCCGGCGCGGCCCGACTGTCGTCGCCCTCGCGCTCGGCAACCGGCCACGCCCCTGCCCCCAGAGCCGCGCTGCGGGCCTGCGCGCCGGCACCGACCACCACGCGTGCGCCCTCGCGGACCACCACGGGCGGCGGTGCGGTCTCAGCGGCGGCCTCCCACCCGGGCACGCCGTCGGATGCACGTGCGCCGTCGGATACACGTGCGCCGTGGGTGAACTGCTCGTCGTCGGTGAACTGCTCGTCGTCGGTGAACTGCTCGTCCTCGGTGAACTGCTCGTCCTCGGTGAACTGCTCG
>JAJYGM010000671.1 GCA_021785095.1 Actinomycetes bacterium | reverse complement strand
CGCGCGCTGTTTTAATGATCCGGCGGCCACCGAGATCTGCCCTGTTCCCCGATGCGGCGCCCTTCCGGTCCCGGTTCGCGAGCAGGAGGGTCGTCACGTCGAGCCCTGGCGCGACGAGCTCGTGGACGGACACCCCCGCGGGGACGAGATCGCTCGGCTTCGCGGGATACGCGAAGAACGACGCCGGTGCCCGCGCGCCGGCGAGCACGAGGTGCCGTGCGCCCTCGATCTGCGCGATCGCCATCTCGCCGAAGTAGGCGAGCTTCTCCACCTCGGGGAGCCCGCCGCCCCGGGCGTGCACGGCCGGGAAGGTCTCGCACAGGAGCTTCGCGCCCGTGGAGCGCGCGATGCGGGCTGCCGCGTCGAGCCCTCGCTCGCGCATGGCAGCTCCCCCGATGAGCAGCACGGAGGGCTCGCCGCCGCGCAGCACCTTCGCGATCTCCTCGATCGTCTCGGGCGGGACCAGCGGGAGAGGCGGGACAGGGTGGCGGGGCGCGGGCGCGCCGCCTTCGCTCCAAGACACGTCCGCCGGCACGATCAGCGTGGCGATGCGGCCGGGCGGGCCGTAGCTCGCGAGGACCGCGTCCGCCGCGTCGGCGCCGACGTCGTCCACCCGCGCGGTCGAGCGCTGCCACGCCGAGGTCGTGCGTGCGAGACCCCAGAGGTCGGCCTGCAGTGGGGCGTCGAAGCGACGGTGGTACGTGGCGTGGTCACCGACGATGTTCACGAGGGGAGTGCTCGCGCGGCGCGCGTTGTGGAGGTTCGCCCAGCCGTTGGCGAGCCCGGGACCGAGGTGGAGCAGCGTCGTCGCGGGCTTTCCGGTCATCCGTGCGTAGCCGTCGGCCGCCCCGGTCGCGACCCCTTCGAACAGGGTGAGCACGCCGCGCATCTCGGGCACCCGGTCGAGGGCAGCCACGAAGTGCATCTCGGAGGTGCCCGGATTGGTGAAGCACACGTCGACGCCCGACCCCACCAGGGTCCTCAGCAACGCTTCGGCGCCGTTCACCCTTCCTCCTCCCGGTCCTCTTCGTGATCCTCTTCCTTCTCCTGTTCCAGCTCCGCTTCCCGCCCCTCCGGGCGGCGTCGCGACCCCGGCGTGCTGGCGCCAGGGACCGGAGCGTCGAGCAGGCGTCCAGGGCCGAGGATGCCGTTCGGGTCGAAGGCGGCCTTGATGCGCCGCATCAGCCCGACCTTCACCGGGTGCTCGAGCTCGAGCCAGTAGGACTGCTTCTCCGTGCCGATCCCGTGCTCGCCGGAGACCGCGCCTCCGTGGTCGCGTGCCGCGCGGAAGATCGCCTCGAGGAGCTCGTGGCGGCGAGCGGCGTCCGGCTGGAAGACCGACAGATGGACGTTGCCGTCACCCACATGCCCGCAGCCCGAGACGATCGCCTGGTGCTCGGCCGCGAGCCGCGCCGTCTCCTCGAGGAAGGCCGGGATCTCGGCTCGCGGCACGACGGTGTCGACGATGTCGTCCACCCCCATGGCCTTGGCGGCGAAGAAGGCACGCTCGCGTGCCGCGATCAGGTCCGCTCCGGCCGTGGGCGGGAGGACGTAGACCTCGAGCGCGCCGAGGCGCCCGAGGAGGTCTGCCGTCGCGCCCGTGTCCTGCTCGAGCCGTTCGGCACGGGAGCTCTCGAGGACGACGACCAGGTACGCCGCGGCCGCCTTGCGCACCTCGTCGGGAACGCCGAGCTCGAGCCCGGCTTCCCTCACGATCCCGCCCATCGCCAGGGCGTCGAGGTACTCGAGGACGAGCGGGGTGACGCCGCCTGAGAGGATCGGCGCGACGGCCGACCCGATGAGCTCCATGGCCGCGAAGGGCGCGAGCAGCGTGGCGACATGCACGAGACGCGGCGCCAGCTTCACCGTCACCTCGGTGACGAGCGCGAGCGTCCCTTCGCTGCCGAGCACCAGCTGGGTCAGGTCGTAGCCCGACGACGACTTCACGAACTTCCCGCCGGTCCGGATGACCTGACCGCCTGCGAGGACCAATTCCAGGCCGAGGACGTGGTGCCGCGTCACGCCGTAGCGGACGGCGCGCATCCCGCCTGCGTTCGTCGCCACGTTGCCGCCGATCGACGAGCCCATCTCGCCGGGATAGACGGGGTAGACGAGGCCGAACGGGCGGAGCGCGTCGTCCAGCGCGCGCAACGTGACGCCGGGCTGTACCACTGCGACGTGGTTCTGCTCGTCGATCTCGAGGATCCTGTCCATGCGGTCGAAGCAGACGACGATGCCGCCGGCCACCGGCCGGGCCCCGCCCGACAGCCCCGTGCCGGTGCCTCGCGCCACGACGGGCACGAGCGCCGAATCGGCGAGCGCGAGGAGCCTGCTCACCTCGCCGGTGGTCGAGGGCCGGACCACGGCCGCCGGCGTGACGGGCTCGCCGGTCAACGACTCGTCGTGCGTGTCCTCCCCGCGGACGTCGGATCCCGCGTCGACGTGTGCGGCGCCGACGATCGCGCGCAACTCGTCGACGAGCTCGAGCTGGTTCATCGTGCTCTCGGGTCGCCGGCTGCACGGGGGGGAGGAAGCATGTTGCGGATCTCGGCGAGCCGCTCGGCGGCACGCGACGGGCCTGCCTCCGCTTCGTCCTCGCGGAGCTGCGCGAGGACCTGCTCGACGGAGGAGAGCCAGGGCGAGGGTCGCCGCTCTGGCGTCCCGCCGAGCGCGGTCTCCCCGGCCGGCCGGAGCGCCCAGCTGCAGGTGAGCTCCT
Organism: Actinomycetes bacterium; assembly: GCA_021785095.1. The sequence continues at coordinate 1,385 of JAJYGM010000671.1, read as the reverse complement.
CTTCGGCTCTGGTGAGCGCGACGTAGAACAGCCGACGCTCCTCCGCCTTCGCAGCGTGCGAGCGAGCCGTGACGAGCGGGATCAGGCCGTCGGAGACGCCGATCACGAAGACGGTCCGCCATTGCAGCCCTTTTGCCCGATGCAGGGTGCTGAGCACGACGGCGTCGTCGTCCGGGCTCGCGAACGGTGTGCCGTCGGAGCCGGAGCCGTCGGGCTCGAAGCCGGCGAGCTCGGAGCCGTCGGGCTCGCGCCCCGAGCCGTCGAGCTTCTCGTGCCGCGTGGCGCCGGCCGGCCTGTCGTCCGGCCTGTCGCCCGGCCTGTCGCCCGGCCTGTCGCCCGGGTCGCGGACGTCGCTGGCCGGCCCGACCTCGGCGCCGGAGACCCTGTGCGGCACGTGCTCGGCGTCGAGCGCCGCTGCGATCCCGACCAGCTGGGCGTTCGTCCTCGCGAGGACTGCGATCGAGGACCAGCGGCGACCGGGCCGATGGGCGAGCCAGACCCGGCGCGCCACCCAGCGTGCCTCCTCCTCGTCGTCTCCCAGGCAGACGACCGTCGGCAGCGGACCGTCCACCCTCGCGCTCTGCGGAGGCACGTCCTTCCCGAGGGCTGCGGCGGCGATGCGGACGACGGGGCCCGCGCTGCGGTGGTTCGTCTCGAGGTGCACGACGCGGGTGCCGGCGTGCTCCTCGGTCACCCGCTGCAGCAGCTCGGGGTCGGCGCCGTTCCAGCCGTAGACGGACTGGTTCGGATCGCCGACCACGAAGAGGTCCGGTTCGTCACCGACGAGCAGGCACAGGAGCCGGTACTGCGCGTCGTTCATGTCCTGCATCTCGTCGACGAAGAGGTGACGATGCCACCAGCGCATCGCACGCGCGAACGCGTCGTCCTGCTCGAGAAGGTCTCCGCAGTGCCACAGGAGATCGTCGAGGTCGAGCGCCCCGCGCTGGCGCCGTGCCACTTCGTAGCGGTCGTAGAGCTCGGCCACCCGCGCTGCCGACACGAACGGTCGCCGCCCCGCCTGCCGCGCGGCTTCTTCGAAGTCGGTCGGCCCGATCAGGCGAGCCTTCGCCCAGCTGATCTCCGCGTCGAGGCGGGCGACGTCGCTGCGCCGGCGGCCGGTCGAGCGCGCGTCGTGGCGCGCGGGACCGGCTCCGGCTCCGGCTCCGGCTCCGGCTCCGGGCCGCTCCCGCGGCGCCCTTCGCCCTTCTTCGAGGAGGTCGGCGAGCAGCGGCCGGCGATCCGCGACGATCGCCGGCGGCGGGCGCCCGCGCTCCTGCCGATGGTGCGTGATGAGGCGGAGGGCCGTGCGGTGGAACGTCCCGGCCTGCACCTCGCGCCCGACGCCGAGTGTGAAGAGACGGTCGCGCAGCTCGTCAGCCGCCTTG
>JAJYGM010000612.1 GCA_021785095.1 Actinomycetes bacterium | reverse complement strand
CCTTCGCCCTGAGGGTGCCGATCACCGGGAGCGTGATCGTGCGCCGGTCGTCCTCCAGGCGAAGGGCACCGGTGGTGAAGCGGACCCGGTTGGCGTCCCCTCGGCGAAAGGACGCGAACCGAGGGAAGCCGACCCGACGCCCCGTGCGCCTGCCGGCCTTCGAGGCGGACCAGTTCTCCAGTGCCGCCACCAGATCGGCTATCCCCGAGGCGTAGGACTCCTTCGAGTTCTCGGCCCACCACGGGGCAACATCTGCCTTCTCACGGTTCCAGCGCTTGCGGAGCGCCGCCAGGGTCCAGGGGACGCGCTCGTGGGCCGGGTTCGCCGCCTTGGCCTCCAGGTCGGCCTTCACGTGGGCCAGCGCCCAGTTGTGGGTGAAGCGCCTGGCACCGAAGTGGGAGTGGATGACGGAGCGGTCCTTCGGCCAGTGGACCTCGAAGGTGGCACCGGTCAACGTCCAGCCCGACGGGACGGGGCTCTCCCCGTCGAAGAGGTGGAACAGCACCGAGATCGCCTGGACCGCCGGGAGGTGGCGCTCCCAGCGAGCTCCCAGGTCGACTCTGCGGGAGGGACGCCCTGGCGCCTTCCCGGGGAGGAGGGGGCACCCGGTGGCCGCAGCCACCCGTTGCGCCTGGGCACTCGTGCGCATCTCCACCAGCATCACTCACCCGCCCCTGCACACCAGAGCCTTCTCCGCCCGGTTCCTCGCCCCACGGCGCCCGTAGAGGCGGGCACAGAAGCTCGTGAGCACCTCGGTCATGTCCCGGACGAGATCATCCACCACCTCGGTGTCCTCGACCACCACGATCCGGCGCGCCTCGGCCGAGAGGGCGGCCTCCAGGTTCCGCACCGAAGGGGGCCAGACGGTCCCGGTGCTCGACCAGGATGACCGATGCGGTCGGGTCGGCGAGCAGGCGTCGGAGCTCGAGCCGGTTGCCGTCCATCCCCGAGCCGACCTCGGTCACGACCTCGTCGACGGACATCCCCACCGAGGTTGCCCACACCGACAACCGCGCGACCTGGCGGTCCAGGTCTGCCCGCTGGTCGTCGGAGGACACCCGTGCGTAGAGCACCGTCCTCGCCCGCTCCGCCTCGACCGTGCGGTCGACGTCGACCAGGATCAGCTTGCCGACCCGCCTGACGGGGACCGGGAGCTTCCCTTCCCGGTACCAGCGGTAGGCGGTGTTCTTGTTCACCCCCACCCTGTCCGCCCACTCGGAGCGGTTCATGTGGGCACGCTATCGAGTGCTATCACGGTCTGTTGCAGACGTAGTGGCGAGCAGTTGGCAGCCCGACCGGCGTCGACCCGACGGCGCCTGCCTGGGTGACGCGACTCGGCGGGCGGCTCGCACCTCTACGGCCTGGGCTACGATCCGTACTGATGGGTAACCTTGGGTGCTCCCCGAGCACCCGGAGGAGGTGTGCCATGACGGCTGCCGACACGTCAGGCGGTGTCGCAGGGCGGATCCTCGGGGAGCGCTCGCTCGAGGACATGGAGGCCCTCCTCGCCCGCTCGAACCGGGGCGACGAGGGCCCGCTCCACACCGTCCCGACGAGCACGACGGCCCGGTTCACCTGGGACTACACCAAAGGTGCCCGGCCGCGGCTCGCCAAGCTCTACGAGAAGGCGAAGGGCGCCATGTGGAACGGCGAGACCGACCTGCCCTGGGACACCCCGATCGACCAGGAGAAGCTGGTCCTGCTGAGCCAGACGGGAGCGGACCCGGTGATCGACTTCTCGGGCACGCCGGTCGCGCGCTGGGGGGAGCGCGAGTGGCTGGCCTTCGGGATCGAGGGCCAGAACTGGATGCTCTCGCAGTTCCTCCACGGCGAGCAGGGGGCGCTCCTCTGCACCGCGAAGATCGTCGAGACCGTCCCCTGGGCGGACGCGAAGTACTTCGCCGCGACCCAGGTCATGGACGAGGCGCGCCACGTCGAGGTCTTCGACAGGTACCTCTCCAAGCTCTCCGGCCGCTACCCGGTCAACGCCCACCTCGGGATGCTGCTCGACGACATCCTCACCGACTCCCGGTGGGACCTGACCTACCTCGGGATGCAGATCATGGTCGAGGGCCTCGCCCTCGCGGCCTTCGGTTTCATGGCCCAGCTCACCCCGGAGCCCCTCCTGCAGCAGCTCCTCCACCTGGTCATGGCCGACGAGGCGCGCCACGTCGCATTCGGCGTCCTGTCGCTCCAGGAGGTCTACCGGGACATGTCCGGCGCCGAGATCCGGGAGCGCCAGGAGTTCGCGTTCGAGGCGGCCGTGCGGATGCGGGACCGGCTGTTGCAGCAGGAGGTCTGGGAGCGCGTGGGGGTCGACCCGAAGCTCGTCGTCCCCCTCCTCTACCGCTCCCCCGAGCAGGTCCAGTTCCAGCGGGTCCTGTTCTCCAAGATCGTCCCGAACTGCAAGAAGCTCGGACTGCTCGACGCCGGTGACGGGTGGCTGCGCGCCCGCTTCGGCGAGCTCGGGGTGCTCGAGTTCGAGGACTGGGAGGACACCGGAGTCGAGGTCCTCGGGATCGCCTGAGGCCCGCGGCCCCGGCGCAGTTGCCGGAGCCGGCCCCCACGGGCGAGGATCGGGCCATGCCCTACGACCTCCCTCCCGAGACGGACCGACCCACCCCCCGGACGACCGGAACCGGTGGGCCCGCAGCCGGTGGGGGCGGAACGGCTGGGGCCGCTGCCAGCCCAGCCGCAACCGGGTCGGCCGCTGGCGACGGAGTCGACCCGAGCCCGGACACGGCGGAGCTCGCGTGGCTCAGCGCCGGCGAGCTCGCGGCCCGACTCACGGCAGGCACGCTTCGCACTTCCGAGCTCGTCGCAACCCTCGAGCGGCGGGTCGCGGCGGTCGACCGCGGCGGGCCGGAGCTGCGAGCGGTGCTCGCGTGGGCGCCTGACACGGGCGAGGTGGCCAAGCGCCTCGACGCGGAGCGAGCCCGGGGCGTCCTCCGCTCTCCGCTCCACGGCCTGCCGGTGCTCGTGAAGGACAACCTCGACACGGCGGGCCTTGCCTCGACCGCGGGCTCGCTCGCCCTGGCCGACCGGCCGCCCGAGCGCGATGCGCCCGCGGTCGCACGACTGCGTGAGGCGGGGCTGGTCGTGGTCGGGAAGGCCAACCTCTCCGAGTGGGCCAACATGCGGGGACGCTGCTCGATCAGCGGGTGGAGCGCCGTCGGGGGCCAGACACGCAACCCCCACGCCCTCGACCGGAGCCCCGGTGGGTCGAGCTCCGGCTCTGGGGCAGCCGTGGCAGCCGGCCTCGTGCCCTTCGCCGTCGGCACCGAGACCGACGGCTCCATCCTCTGCCCGGCCGCCGTGTGCGGGGTCGTCGGGATCAAGCCGACCGTCGGGCTCGTGAGCCGGGCCGGCGTGGTGCCGATCTCAGCGAGCCAGGACACGGTCGGCCCCCTCGCGCGAAGCGTGGCCGATGCGGCGGCGCTGCTCACCGTGCTCGCGGGGGTGGACCCGGCGGATCCTGCCACGGCGGCCGCCGAGGGGCATGTCGACGCCGACTACGCCCGCCACGCCGAGGATCCGAGCCTGGAGGGCGTCCGCCTCGGGGTCGTGCGGAGCGGCTTCGGCTACAGCCCGAAGACCGACGCCGTCGTGGAAGGTGCCCTCGAGCGCCTCCGCGGCGCCGGCGCGGTGCTCGTCGAGCTCGCCGCCATCCCCGGTGCGAAGGCCGCCACCGGCGACGACGAGCTCACCGTCTTGCTCTACGAGTTCAAGGCCGGCCTCGAGGCCTACCTCCGGGACCGGGGGGCACCCGCCCCCCAGTCCCTCGAGGAGCTGATCGCGTTCAACGAGTCGCATCGGGACGCCGAGCTCGCCCTGTTCGGCCAGGAGCTCCTCGAGGCCGCCGCGGCAACCACCGGCCTCGGGGCGGAGGAGTACCTCGTGGCGAGGGAGTCCGCACAGCGTCGCGCTCGGGGTGGGCTCGAGGCGGCACTCGGCGGCGCCCATCTGGACGCGCTCGTCCTCCCGACGATGGGACCGGCATGGCTGATCGACCCGGTCAACGGGAACGCCGTCTCCGGCGCCGGCTACTCGGCCGCTGCCGTGGCCGGAACCCCGGGGATCAGCGTGCCGGTGGGGGCGGTCGA
>JAJYGM010000364.1 GCA_021785095.1 Actinomycetes bacterium | reverse complement strand
AAGCCGCCTGTCGAGGCGGTTCCGCAGACGCGGCGGGAGCGGCGAGGAGAGCCACCGTCGCGACCGCCAGGCAGAGCGACGCAAGAGCCAGCGCACGCGGGCGGGGACGCGCGGCACGAGAGCGGTCTGCTTTTGGCATGGAGTGATCCTGCCCGACTCCGAGGAGGCTGTGGGATCGCTCGGCGGCTCTCCTCAGCCGCCCGGGGCGAAAGCGACGACAGGGCTGATCCCGGGGACGCTCGCCTCCGGGCCGGGCATGCTCGTGAACGCGACGCCGTCGTGCTCTGGGCTACCGCGGAACATCGGCCACGCGGCCTGCGTGGAGGGCTGCACCGGGAGCCGGTAGTCGACGATCTCTCCCGGGACGGCGAACGCGCGTGGGCCTCCGCACGCCTCGAACGCGTGCCAGCCACCCGCCGGGCCGGTGCCGGGCACGTCGGCGACCGCGACGGAGTTGAAGACCCGGCAGCCCGGGTTCACCGCGGCGAACTGGTTGGTCCCGTTCGTGCCGTAGAGGTAGGCACCGGTGGCACCGTCGAGCGGGTACAGCCCGTTGGGCGACCCGACGAGGACGTCGTCGGTGCTTGCTCCACGCAGGGGGACGAGCACGGGCGACGCGAGGTCCGTCGGCCCGATGAGCGTCTGGGACCACAAGGGCCGCCCGCTCCCGCTCCACGCCCCGACCGCGGAGTGCCCGCTCGCGAGGCACGAGACGCGGTCGCTTGCGTCGCACACCCAGGAGGTCTCGACGACGGCCGGCTGGCCGGAGCTGTTCACCACCCCTATCGCAGGAGAGCCGAGCGTTGGACCACGAGTGCTCACGGGCCAGCCGGGCACGGGGGCCCCGCTGTCGGCGTAGAAGGCGAAGACCTTGTCGGTGTCGGACGGGAACGGCTGGTAGTAGAAGCTCGTGCCCACGACGACGACGGGGCGTGTCGAGCTGCCGATCACCCCGATGGCAGGGCTGGACCAGATCGACTGGTTCTCGCAGTGGAACCAGGCGCGCCGCACCGTGTGGTCGACGTAGCGATAGTCGCCCACGAATCCCCCGACGCAGCGTTGGCGACCCGCCGCGTCGGTGAAGACCCGCCCCGACGCGTCGCTCCCGAGAAAGATGTCCTCCCCCTTGTGGCCGGGCAGGTGGTAGAGGGCAGGGGACGACCAGATCGTGTCGGCATTGTCGTAGGGGAAGCCGGGCAGGACCTTGCCGGCGCTGTCCAGCGCGTAGATGTCGTGGTTCCACGAGCCGAACACGACGTCGGGACGACCGCTGCCCGTGATGTCCCCGATCGCCGGGCTGGAGATGACCCCGATGGCCGTGTGCGGTGCGGCTCCCACCCGGAACACCCAGCGCCTGGCGCCGTCGAGGCGGAACGCCTCGACCTCGCCGACACTGTCCGGTACCCATGTCGAACCCGATCCGACGACGATCGACGGCGGGGCATCCGGTCCGTCGAGCCAGGCGACGGCAGGGCTCGACTCGATCGCGACGGAGGCACCCGGAGGTGCCGCCATGCGCTGCGGCCACCCCGGCAGCTCCTTGCCGGTCGCCGCGTCGGCGACGTAGACGTCGCCGTTCTCGGCACCGACGGTGACGATCGTCCGTCCGTCGTAGGTGGCGACCGTCGGCGAGCTCTGCGCGACGTAGCCGATGCTGGTCCCGGTGACCGTCGGCGACACCCATTCGGGCCTCGGCCACGACACGCTCGGGGCGATGTGCTGTGCCGGGACGGCCAGGGCGGTGAGACGCGGGCCGGCCGGTGGGTGCGGCGAGGGGCGACGCTGCAGGTGGGTGGTCGTGCGGTGCGCGAGGTGGGGTGCCGCGACCGCTGTGCCGTCCAGCGCGACACCCGCCGCCGAGGCCGCGAGCAAGCTCGCGGTGGCGATCCGGCGCGCGAGCCGCGAGCGCAAGATCCCCACTCTCCGTCATCTACCCCGGACGACGCTCATGCTGGGAGAGTACTCCATGCAGTCGTGCAGGCACTCTCCGCGCGTGCCGACGGCAGCACGAGGCTGATCACCTACGATGCCGACGTGCATCTTGCTTTCGTAGCACCTCGCTACGGTCCCGGGGTCGTCGGAGGCTCCGAGTCCGTCATGGCGGAAGCGGCGCGAGGGCTCGCTGCCCGCGGCCACCACGTCGAGATGCTGACGACATGCGCGAAGAGCCACTTCAGCTGGGCCAACGAGTTCCCCGAGGGCACCACGCACGATGCAGGCGTGACGATCAGGCGCTTCCCGACGGTCCCGGCGCGGTCCCGGGTCGCCGCGGCGCGCCTCGAGCAGCGCGTCCAACGCTCGGAGCCGCTCTCGGTGGCGGAGGAGCTCGCGTGGGTCAACGGACGCTTCCGGGTTCCCGACCTCTACCTCCACCTTGCCGGCCGCGCTCGGGACTTCGACGCGATCGTCCTGTCGCCGTACCTGTTCTGGTCGACCGTCTACGCCGCCCGGGTCGCGCCCGAGCGCACGATCGTCATGCCGTGCCTGCACGACGAGCCCTACGCGTGGCTCGGGATCGTCCGCTCGACGCTGTCGGGCGTCGCGGGCGCGTGGTTCCTCTCCGAGCCCGAGCACCAGCTCGGGCACCGGGTCGCCCCGGCGCTCGCACCGCTGCACGCCGTCGTCGGCGCGGCGGTCGAGGTGCCTGGCTCCTACGACCCGGCGGCGTTCCGCCGGCGCCACGGCATCGAGCGGCCATTCGTCCTCTACGCGGGGCGGCGGGAGGAAGGCAAGGGGTGGCGGTCGCTGCTCGCAGGTTTCGCCGCAGCCGTGGCCAACCACGACCTGCCGTTCGACCTCGTCACGGTCGGCGTAGGGTCCGCGGGGATCCCCGACGCTCTCGCCGGCGTGGTGGTCGATCTCGGCTACCTCGATGCCGAGGAGCTTCCCGGAGCGTTCGCCGCGGCGGACGCTCTCGTGCAGCCGAGCGTCAACGAGAGCTTCTCACGTACCGTCGTCGAAGCGTGGTTGGCTGGGACGCCCGTCGTCGCTAACGCGGCGTCGCCTGTCGTCGCGTGGCACTGCGAGCGCTCCGGCGGCGGTCTCACCTACGCCGACGAGCGCGAGCTCGGCGAGTGCCTGGCCTTCGTGGCCGCGGCGCCGAAGGCCGCTGCGGCCCTCGCCGAGCGTGGCCGGCAGTACGTGCTCGAGAACTACACCTGGGACGTCGTGTTGGACGCGATGGAGCGCTCCCTCGACGCGGTTGCGAGCGCGCACCGCCGATGAGGGTCCTCGTCGTCGGCACGGTCCCACCGCCGGGAGGAGCGGCCGCAGCGCGCCTCGGAGCGGTGGCTGCCGGTCTCGCTGCGGACGGTCATCACGTCGAGGTCCTATCGCCCGACGAGCGCAGCGCGGCCCACCACCACGCGCGCCTGTCCGGGATCCTGCTCGCGGTCGAGCTCGCGCGCCGGGCGCGGCACTTCGATGCCCTCGTGCTCGCGATCGCGCCCGGACTCCCTCTCGGCGCGGACGTGGGCCGCGCCGCGCGCGCGCTCACCTTGGGAGCCCTCGGTGTGGCGTGCCTGGGCTTCGGGGAGGTCACGATCCGCTTCGCGAGCCCGATCCCGATCCCAGGCGGGGTGGGCGGCCGGGCGTCGAGCGGGTTGTGGGCGAGGGCGGCGAGCATCGTCGTCGAGTGCGAGGAGGACCGGGAGCAGCTCCTCGCCGTTCCCGGCTGCGCACCTGAGCGCGTGCACGTCGAGCCGGTCGCGTCCGTCGCCTCCCTCGCCGAGGCGCACGACCGGTCGTGGCCCTCGACGACCGACGACGACCTGCGCGGCCGGGTCCAGGCGCTCGTGCGCGACCGTGCCGCCCGGAGCCGCGGCGTGGATCTTGCCGGGCGTTCGCTCGCAGCGAGAGGGACCGACGACGCCGGCGACCCGTTTGCCGGTCCGACGCCCCGTTCGACGGCGCCTCGGGTCGCGGACCTCCTACGTGTCGTCGCCGCCCGTCTCGGGCGGGAGCTGCGCGCCCGGGTGGCGAGCGCTCGGACCGGCTCCTCCTAGCCCGTCCGCCTTCTCGAGCTCGCGCCGAGGGCTCCAGCGGGACGCAACCACGCGGGTGCCGCGCGCGCCGGCGAGAGCGTCGACCAGCGCCGCCGCGGTGCGGGCGAAGCCGTTCCTCTCCGCGTACGCTC
>JAJYGM010000423.1 GCA_021785095.1 Actinomycetes bacterium | reverse complement strand
CCCGCCCGTTTTGTGAAGCTGGCGTGTCGCCGGCGTCGCCCTACGCTCGAAGACGTGGCTCTCCGGCTGCCGGCTGTTATCTCGGCCTGCCTGTTCGATCTCGACGGCGTCCTGACGGAGACGGCAGTGCTGCATGCCGAAGCCTGGAAGCAGGCGTTCGACGAGCTCCTGAGCCGCCGAGCCGCGAGGTCCGGCGACACGTTCGTCCCCTTCGACCAGCTCCGCGACTACGACGCCTACGTCGACGGGCGACCGCGGCTCGACGGCACCCGTGGATTCCTGCACTCCCGAGGGATCGAGCTGCCCGAGGGAACCCCGCTGGACCCGCCCTCGGCAGAGACGGTGCACGGCGTCGCCCAGCACAAGAACGAGCTGGTGCTCGCCTTGACGAAGGAGCGAGGAGTGGAGGTCTACCCGGGCTCGCTCCGGTTCCTCGACGAGGTCCGGCGCACCGCGCTCCTCACGGCCGTCGTCTCCGCCAGCGAGAACACGGCTGCCGTGTTGCATGCCGCCGGGCTCGAGGGTCGTTTCGACACCTGTGTCGACGGCATCGTGGCCGCCGAGGAGAAGCTCGCGGGCAAGCCCGCGCCGGACACCTATCTGGCGGCCGCCCGGCGGCTCGGGGTTGCGCCGGGGGAGGCGGCCGTCTTCGAGGACGCGCTCGCCGGCGTCGAGGCGGGACGGCGGGGCGGCTTCGGCCTCGTCGTCGGCGTCGACCGCGTCGGGCAGGCCGACGCACTGTCCGAGCACGGGGCGGATCTCGTCGTGGCGGATCTGGTCGAGCTCATCGAGGCGTCACCGTGATACGCCATCCGTCCTTCACGGTCGAGCCGTGGTCGATCATCGAATCGTCGCTCGACCTCGACCTCATCGCCCAGACCGAGTCAATCTTCGCGCTCTCGAACGGCCACGTCGGCATGCGCGGCAACCTCGACGAGGGCGAGCCGCACGGGTTGCCCGGCACCTACCTCAACTCCGTCTACGAGCTGCGGCCCCTGCCGTATGCCGAAAGTGGCTACGGCTACCCCGAGTCCGGTCAGACGATCGTCAACGTCACGAACGGGAAGATCATCCGTCTGCTCGTCGACGACGAGCCGTTCGACGTCCGCTATGGCCAGCTGACCTCACACCGGCGTGTGCTGGACCTGCGCGCCGGGGTGCTGCGACGTGAGGTCGAGTGGGTGAGCCCCGCCGGCGCACCTGTCCGGATCTGCTCGACGAGGCTTGTCTCCCTCGTGCAACGAGCCGTCGCCGCCATCTGCTACGAGGTGCAGGCCCTCGAACGACCTGTTCAGCTCGTCGTGCAGTCGGAGCTGGTGGCGAACGAGGCGCTCCCGTCCTGGCCGGCCGAGGATCCCCGCGCCTCCGCCGTCCTCGAGCAACAGCTCGAGCCGGAGGAGTCGCTCGCGCTCTCGGCAAGCGGCATCCTCGTTCACCGCGTTCGCCAGAGCGGCCTGCTCATCGCGGCGGCGATGGACCACAAGACCGAGCTCGCCGAGGGAGCCGATGTGTCCTCGGAGGCGTCGGCCAACGTGGCACGCGTGACCCTCGTCAGCCAGCTCGAACCGGGCCAACGCCTCGTGCTCGAGAAGTTCCTCGCCTACGGCTGGTCGGCCGTGCGCTCGCGCCCCGCCTTGCACGACCAGGTGCGAGGAGCGCTGCAAGCCGCGATGCACACGGGGTGGGACGGCCTCCTCGGCGCTCAGCGCCAATTCCTCGACGACTTCTGGGAGGGCGTCGACGTCGAGGTGGCCGGGGACATGGAGGTGCAGCAGGCGGTGCGTTTCTCGACCTTTCACGTCCTCCAGGCCGCAGCCCGCGCCGAGAGTCGTCCCATCCCGGCAAAAGGGCTCACCGGGCCAGGGTACGACGGCCATGCCTTCTGGGACACGGAGATCTATGTGCTCGGCCTGCTCACCCTGTCGCGCCCGGAGGCCGTCGCCGACGCGCTGCGCTGGCGGCACTCGATCCTGCCAGCGGCGCGCGAGCGTGCACGCCAGCTCGATCTTGCGGGTGCCCTCTTCCCATGGCGGACGATCAACGGAGCTGAGTGCTCCGCCTACTGGCCGGCAGGCAGCGCGGCCCTCCACATCGACGCCGACGTCGCCTACGCCGTCGTGCGGTACGTCCGGGCCACCGGCGACTACGCCTTCGAAGCCGAGGTGGGTGTGGAGCTCCTGGTCGAGACGGCGAGGATGTGGCGCTCACGCGGCCACCACCACGCGGACGGCAGCTTCCGGATCGACGGCGTGACCGGGCCGGACGAGTACAGCGCCCTTGCCGACAACAACGTCTACACGAACCTCATGGCCCAGCTGAACCTGCGGGCTGCAGCCGACGCGTGTGCGCGGCATCCCGACCGTGCCGGGGCGCTCGGCGTGAGCGACGAGGAGACAGCCGCTTGGCGTGACGCAGCCCGCGACATCTTCATCCCCTACGACGCCCGCCTCGCAGTCCATCCGCAGTCGGAGGGCTTCACCGACCACGAGCGCTGGGACTTCGCGGCGACTTCGGCCGACCAGTACCCGCTGCTGCTCCACTTCCCCTACAGCACCCTCTACCGCAAGCAGGTCGTGAAGCAGGCCGACCTCGTCCTTGCGATGCACCTGCGCGGCGATGCCTTCACTCCCGAGCAAAAGGCCCGGAACATGGAGTACTACGAGCCGATGACGGTGAGGGACTCGTCGCTCTCCTCCTGCACCCAAGCGGTGATGGCCGCAGAGACCGGTCACCTCGGCCTCGCATACCAGTACATCGGTGAGTCATCGCTCATCGACTTGGACGACCTCGAGCACAACACGAAAGACGGCCTTCACATGGCCGCGCTGGCCGGCTCCTGGGTGGCGCTCGTCGAAGGCCTCGGCGGGGTGCGCCTCGAAGAGACCCGCCTCTTGCTCCGCCCGCAGCTCCCCGAAAGCCTCCCCGGGTTGCGCTTTCGCATCCTCTACCGCGGATGCCGGCTGCTCGTGGATCTCAGCGCGACAGAGGCCCGCTACCGCCTGCTCTCCGGCAGCGAGCTGTCACTGTGGCACTACGACGAGGCGGTCAAGCTCGTCGGCGACACCGAGGAGCGCCGGCCCATCCCTCCGATCGACTCCGGCCCGGCGCCGGCGCCGGCGCCTGCGCCACCGCCGGGCCGCGAGCCGCGCCGGGCGCGCCGCGCAGCTGGCGACGGGTGATCGTGCGCTCTCAGGAGTTGAAGCCGACGCCGGCCCGGTCAAGGGCGCGGAGCCAGAGGTTCCTTGCTCCCGCGTTCCGATCGGCCCGAGCGAGCGACCAGCGCGTGAGCTGCACCCCGAGATAAGCGAACGGCTCGGGTGGGAAGGGGAGGGCTCGCCGCCGGACCATCTCGAGCTCGGTGAGCGCGGTCGGCTCGCCCCCGAGCAGGTCGAGCATCACGTTGGCACCGAACCTCGATGCGCCGACGCCGAGGCCGGTGTAGCCGAGGACGTAGGCGATCCTGCCGCTTCTCGCCCTGCCGAAGGTTGCGCAGAAACGGGTGCAGGTGTCGATCGCGCCCGCCCAGCGATGCGTGAAGGACAGGCCCTCGAGCTGCGGGAAGGTGTCGAAGAACTGCCTCGCGAGGAGTGAGAAGGTCGCAGCCCGGTCCTCGTAGGCCGTCTTCACCTTGCGCCCGAAGTGGTAGATGGCGTCGTAGCCGCCCCAGAGGATCCTGTTGTCCGCCGTCAGGCGGTAGTAGTGGAACTGGTTGCCCATGTCGCCCACACCCTGACGGTGCTGCCACCCGATGGATGCGAGCTGGGCGGCGCTGAGCGGCTCGGTGACGAGCACGTAGTCGTAGACGGGCACGACCTGGAGCCGTAAACGGCGTATCAACGGGCGAAACGCGTTCGTTGCCAAGACGACCTTGTCCGCCCGGACCTCTCCGTGTGCCGTGCGAAGCCGGACTCCGGCAGTCGAGCCGTCGACTGACGCGACCGGGCTCTGCTCGAAGACGCGGGCGCCGGCGTCCTCCGCCGCGCCGGCGAGCCCCCAGGCGAGCCGAGCAGGGTCGAGGACAGCCACGGTGTCGCGCTCCCACGCTCCGGCGAGATAGGTGGGTGAATGGATCTCGGACCGGACGGCCTCACGATCGAGGAAACCGGGATCCCCGGCGAGCCCTGCAACCTGGTAGGGCTCC
>JAJYGM010000634.1 GCA_021785095.1 Actinomycetes bacterium | reverse complement strand
CACGGCATCGAAGCCGGTCACCTCGTGCCTTCCCCGTCGCTCCGTCGGCAGCCTGAGCGACACCGTCGCTCGTTCGCCGGGCACGAGCCGAGGCACCTCGATGAGAGGGCCTTCCCCCCCGCCTGCGGGAACGAGCTGGAGGCGGCCCGCCGGTGTGGGCACCGTCCCGGAGTTCTCGATGGCCACTTCGAGCGCAGCGAGGTCGCCGGCGGAGATGACCGGCGGTGCCACTTGGGCCGAGAGGGAAACGCGAAGGCGTGGCGCACGCACCCGCGCGATGCCGAGGCCGACCACTGCCGCCGCCGCCGCCGCGAGTCCGAACAGCTCGGTGACACCGAGGATGCGTCCGGCGATGAGGAGAGCGAGAGCGAGGACGAGGGCGACTCTCCCGCGGCGGGTCAGCATCGTCTTCCGTCTCCTCGGCCCGAGATCCCTCGACCCGTCTCGATCAGCTCCCGCTGTCGGACGAGTCGAGCACCGGCACCTTCGAGAGGATCTCAGCGATCACGGGTGCCACCTGCTCGCGTGCCCCGGAACGAGCCGTGCGGAGCTCGAGGCGGTGCCCCACCACCGGGAGCGCGAGCGCCTTCACGTCGTCCGGGACCACGTAGTCGCGTCCGTGCAGCACAGCCCATGCACGCGCTGCCAGCTGCAGCGACAACGTCGCTCTCGGCGACATGCCGAGCGCGACAGCCGGATGCGAGCGGCTCGAGTTCGCGAGGTCCACGAGGTAGCGCTGGATCGGCGGCGAGCAGTGCACCTGCCTCGTCGCCCGGGCCATTGCGATGACGTCCTCGGGCGTGGCAACCGGCCGCAGGTGCTCGAGCGGCTCGTCGGCGCCATGCTTCGTCAGCAGACCGACCTCCTCGGCGGGGTCGGGGTATCCGAGGTGGACCCGCATGAGGAACCGGTCGAGCTGGCTGTTCGGGAGGGGATAGGTGCCGTCGTGCTCGTGCGGGTTCTGCGTCGCGATGACCATGAAGGGCTCGAGGAGCCGATAGGTGCTCCCCTCGACGGTCACCTGGCGTTCCTCCATGGCCTCCAACAGCGCCGACTGGGTCTTCGGCGGTGTGCGGTTGATCTCGTCGCCGAGAACGATGTTGGCGAAGATCGGACCCGGACGGAACTCGAAGGTCGACGTGTTCCGGTCGTAGACGCTCACCCCCGTCACGTCGGACGGCAGGAGGTCGGAGGTGAACTGGATCCTGCGGTGCCGGGCCGAGACCGAAGCCGCCAGCGCCTTTCCGAGGGACGTCTTGCCGACGCCGGGCACGTCCTCGATGAGGAGGTGGCCGCCGGCGACGAGGCAGGCGACGGCATGGCGGATCGCGAGCGAGTTGCCATGGATCACTGTCTCGACATTGGCGACGATCTTCTCGAACAGCTCCGTCACCGGGCCGGCGCTCGACGGCGGCGGCTCGGCCGAAGTCTTTGAAGGCGCGTCGCGGTCCTCCGAGGTCCTCACGCTGAGGATTCTCCCAGCCAAAATGAGGCCGCGCCAGGCAGGCCGCCCGATCGGGCGCGCAGTGCAGTCGGAACAGCGCTCGTCGCTCCGTCCGGTGGGCCGGTGGCACCGTGGCAGACCAGGCTCGCCGCTGCCAGTCGCTCGTCTTCCGAACCGACTGACGCAGTCGCTCGCCGTGCAGCCGTCAAGGCATCCGGCGGCGAGTCACCCGCCGCCAGGCGCTCGTGCAACCTGACGGCGATGGCAGGCATCACCCGGTCCATGACCGGTGTGACCGAGGCGATCGTGAAGGCCGTCTCGCCTGGTCCTGGATCGAGCACGCTCGCGATGCCGTCGCCGTCGGCCAGGCCATGCGCCTCGCTCCCGAACCGCCCTGCGTCGCACGCGGACAGCACGAGGCACTCCGGGATCGGGCGACCGCGGGCCAGCTCGTGCAATGTGATCGGCCCGTCTGACAAGTCGAGGAGTGACATCGCGGGGCTGTCCGCTCGGAAGCGCCCATGAGTGGCGAGATGCACCACGTCGGCGCGTCCGGAGGCGTCGAGCACAGCCTCGCGGCTGGCTGCGCTGCCGGTGAGCACTCGCACTGCCGAATTGCTACCCCGATGCCAGACCTGTGACAACCTCTCCACCTCCTCGTCCGCCGAGGCAGGTCCCGGTCCTGCCACGAGCAACACTCCCCGCGTACGGATGCGGTGCGGCCGCGGGCAGGCGAGGGCGCTCCTCGCAACCGTCACCGAGCGCTCCGCGAAGGACGGCAGCAGGCCCCATGGCACCGCATGGAGCGGCCCGGTCGGGACGACGACGACCTCGCGAAGGTCCGCGCTCGTGTGCGCGCCTTCACCGCCGAAGACCCTTCCAAGCATCCGATCGAGGCACGACAGGGCCCGCCGAAGCACCGTCCACATCGCAGTAGACGTCGCAGCATCCGCCCGGCTTGCGCCGACCGAGACGATTCGGCGCAGGCCGAAGAGCAGCTCTGCACACGGCTCGGCCAGTCGATCGAGCCGACCGCAGTGGACGAGGTCGAGGCGCTGCTCGGACACCACGACGGCGTGCACGGTCCCGAGCACGGCCACGAACTCGACGAGGGTTCGCGGGCCGAGGTTCTCCAAGACAGCGTCGAGCGGCATGCCGGCGCGCCTCAGCATGTGGTCTCCGAGGCGCCGGCTGCGCTCTGCCCACTCGAGGACACGGTCGGGTGATCCGGTGCGGAGCGCGATCGCCGCTGCCGTCTCGGCCATCGCTGGTGCTCCCGGCCGGCGGAGCGCCGCGATCGCGGATCGGTCGCTGCCGGGCACCGCTTCGGTGGGAGCGTCGAGGCCGGCCCTGATCGCTACGAGTGCCGCCTCGGCGTCGCCTGCCGTCAGGAGCTCGAGAGCCTCAGCGTGGGCAGCAGCGAGGCGGTCGGCGCTGCGCAGGTCCGGTGAACCGACCTCGGCCAGCACCCGCTGCGCCATGGCGAGGCCGGCCGTCTCGACGCCGACCGTGCCGGCGAACAGCGCCGTTCGGGCGCCGGCCACTCCCACTTGGAGCGCCTCGGCCGGCCATCCAGCGAGTCGCAGGGCCCTCGCGCTCGCACGGGCCGAGGCGGCGAAGCGCCGCCAGTCCCCCGCCGCCTCGAGCTCCTCGCGCAGCACGCGGGCTGCAACCTCATGGGCGAGTGCCTCCCACGACGCTCGCCCCTGCCGCGCGAATGCGGCCCCGGCCTCCTCCGCCGCGGCGAGAGCGCCTTGAGGGTCCCCGGCGGCGAGACAGGCCTCGGCAAGGGCGAGCTTCGCGTCGGCGGCATCGGCTCCGAAGCCGGCGGCGGAGAGCGCATCAGCAGCTGCAGCGAGAGCAGCCTTCGCCTCCGGGATGAGCCGCGCCTCGGCATGCAGCTCGGCGCAGTCGACCATCAGCTGGTGGAGTGGCAAGCCGAGTCGTTCGTACGCCGCCCGTGCCTCGTCGTACAAGCGCTGCGCACGGGGCACGTCGCCGGCGCGCCCTGCCACGAAGGCCAAGTTGTGCAGCGTCTGTGCCACGAGCGCCTCCGCTCCGGCTCCGCGATAGAGACCCAGCGAGCGCTCGAGATCGGTGAGGGCCTCCGGATGGCGGCCTCGGTACGCGCACGCGAGTGCCCGGTTCGTGAGGATCCTCGCCGTCACTGTGTCAGGGTCGCGTCCGAGAGTCGGCGCCGCCGTCGGACCGCCCCCGACGTCACCGGCGAGAGCTCGCTCGGTCTCGGCGAGCCCTTCCTCGAACCTCCCGAGGCGGAACAGCAGATGTGCCCGCTGGCCCCTCAGCGTCGCCAGCGAAGCTCGTGGTGCGCGGGCTACCGCTCTGTCGAGCTCCTGAAGGGCGCGATCCGGCGCCTCGGCGTGGAACCAGAGCAGCGCACTCGTCGCCTGCAGCTCGGCGAGCCGGGCCGGCAGCCGCGCCTCTGTCGCCAACACCAGTCCGGCATTGACGCAACGGCGAGCTTCGGCGAGGCGGCCGAGCTGCATGCAGGACACGGCGAGGGCATGCAGAGCCAGGCAGCGGGCGGGGGCACCGCTCGCGCTGTCGGCGAGCACGGCCTCTGCTCGACTGCGAGCTTCTGCTGGTGCAGACTCGGCCAGTCGCATGGACGCCTCCGCCTCGGCGATCGCCGGTTCGGCGGTCACCCGATGTGCCATCGCCACGGTGCGCCGGTCAGA
>JAJYGM010000278.1 GCA_021785095.1 Actinomycetes bacterium | reverse complement strand
GGCGACCATGCCGCAGCCCCGCTCCTCCCTGGCGAAGCCGCTCTCGGCAGATGAGAGTCGGCTGGCCAGGATGCAGCGGCTGTCCCGCCACCCCGCTCCGTCGCCTCGGCGTTCTCTACCGTCGAGGGATCCAAGGTGGGCATCGGAGCCGAGGGCCAGGGTGTCGGCTTCCTCGATCAGGACGGCCCCCTCACCGGTGATCTCCCCCAGGGGCGAGCAGGCCGCGCCACCTGCCGGCGACCTCTTCCCGCAACTGTCGGCCAGCCCGCCGCCCGTAGACTGACGCTCGTGGTACGTCCTGAAAGCTGGATCACCCCGGCGGGTGAGAGTCCCGTCCGGGTGATCACCGGGCGGCCCGGTAGCGGGCCCCGGTTCGTAGTCGTCCGATACCCGAAGGTAGCGTGACCATGTCCAGAAGACCATCGGCAGGCCGCGTGCGGGAAAGCCGCACGTACGGATTGAAGCGGGATGGGGAACCGGGCTCACTCGAGCACGGCGCCCCTGACTACCGATGAGCACCAAGGCGGATCCCCCGGCCGACGCCTCCGACGGCACCCCCGACGGCACCCCCGAGACCTGGCAGCTCCTCTTCGACGCATCGCCGCAGCGCGAGGCGGACTTCGAGACGATGTCCGGCATCCCACTCGACCCCGTCTACGGGCCGGCGGGTGCTGCCCGTCCCGGCGTCTACCCGTACACGCGCGGCCCTTACGCCTCGATGTACCGGTCGAAGCTCTGGACGATACGGCTCTTCGCCGGGTTCGGGACGGCCGAGGACACGAACGTCCGCTTCAAGGAGATCCTCCGCTCGGGCGGGGACGGGCTCTCGACGGCCTTCGACCTGCCGACGCTCATGGGGCGCGACTCGGACGACCCGCAGTCGCTCGGCGAGGTCGGCCGCTGCGGAGTTGCGGTCGACACACTCGAGGACGTGGAGGATCTCTTCGCCGGCATCGATCTCGGCTCGGTCACGACGTCGATGACGATCAACTCACCGGCCGCGGTCCTGCTTGCCATGTACGTCGCGGCGGCAGAGAAGTCCGGCACGCAGCGGGCGAGGCTCGGCGGCACCATCCAGAACGACATCTTGAAGGAGTACCAGGCACAGAAGGAGTACGTCTTCCCGCCTCGCCCGTCGGTCCGGGTCGTCACCGACATGATCCGTTTCTGCACGGCAGAGATGCCCAAGTGGCACACGATCTCGGTCTCCGGCTACCACATCCGTGAAGCGGGCTCGACGGCCGCGCAGGAGCTGGCGTTCACGTTGGCGAACGGTTTCGCCTACGTCGAGGCCGCGATCGCTGCCGGACTGGCGTTGGACGAGTTCGCGCCGAGGTTGAGCTTCTTCTTCAACGCGCACCTCGACTTCTTCGAGGAGATCGCCAAGTACCGCGCGGCTCGGCGCATCTGGGCGAGGTGGCTGCGGGACCGCTACGGGGCGGAGGCGGAGCGTTCGCTGCAGCTCCGGTTCCACACCCAGACCGCCGGATGTTCGCTCACAGCCCAGCAGCCGGAGGTCAACATCGTGCGGACGGCGATCGAGGCGCTCGCCGGAGTGCTCGGTGGGACCCAGAGCCTGCACACCAACTCGATGGACGAGGTGCTGGCCCTGCCGACCGAGAAGGCTGCCCGGATAGCGCTGCGGACCCAGCAGGTGATCGCACACGAGACCGGTGTGACGAACGTCGCCGACCCCCTCGGTGGCTCGTGGTTCGTGGAGGAGCTGACCGACGAGATGGAACGCCAGGCCGAGCAGGTCTTCGCCCACCTCGACGATATGGGGAACGGCTCGATCCTCGAGGGCGTGTACGCCGGGATCGAGCAGGGCTGGTTCCAGTCCGAGATCGCGGACGCCGCCTACACCTTCGAACAGAAGGTCTCATCCGGCCGGCGCGTGGTCGTCGGCGTGAACAACTTCTTCGAGGGAAACGACGACGAGCCTCCCGAGACCCTCCACATCGGCCAGGAGGTCGAGGAGTTGCAGTGCAAGCGGCTGGCCGAGGTGCGGGCGCGGCGGTCGGCCGCAGCCGTCGAGGCCGCTCTCGGCGAGGTGCGCGCCGTCGCTGCCGATCCGACTCGCAACCTCATGCCGGCGATCCACGACGCCGTCCTCGCGTACGCGAGCGTGGGCGAGGTCATGGCGGCGATGGCAGACGTGTTCGGCCGCTGGCGCGAGACGCCTTCCATCTAGCATCTGTCGACGCGCGGGCGAGGCTCGGCATGCCGAAACGCAGTGCGGGTCTCCTTGTCTACCGGCGCCGGATGGCGTCGGTGCCCGTAGACGGGCGGCGGGTTGGGTCGGAGGGGGAACCGGAGCTCCTCTTGGCGCATCCCGGCGGTCCTTTCTTCGCGCGACGTGACCTCGGCGTCTGGAGCATCCCGAAAGGCGAGTACGACGAGAGCGAGCCGGCGGAGTCCGCGGCGGAGCGGGAGTTCGCCGAGGAGATCGGCGTCGTTCCACCGGCAGGCCGCCGCCTCGACCTCGGCGAGGTCCGCCAGGCGAGCGGCAAGCTCGTGCGGGCCTTCGCCGTCGAGGGGGACATCGACGTCGCGGGCGGGATGAGCAACCTGTTCGAGATGGAGTGGCCGCCGGGCTCGGGGAAGCTCCAACTGTTCCCCGAGGTCGACCGCGCCGAGTGGTTCCCGGCCGAGCAAGCGCGCCACCGCCTCAACCCGTCGCAGGCGGTCTTCGTGGATCGGCTCCTCGCTCTGCTCGGCTGAGCAGCTCCTCGACGACCGGTCCACCCCGGAGGACGTCGCTGGCGATCCGGCCGTCTTCGATGCGCACGACACGGTCGCAGCACTCCGCGAGCCCCGGGTCGTGGGTCACGAGCACGAGCGTCGTCGCATGCCGCTCGTGCACCCGGAACAGCACGTCGAGGATCGCCCTTCCCGTGAAGGTGTCGAGGTTGCCGGTGGGCTCGTCGGCGAGGAGCAGCGCCGGGTCGACGGCGAGCGCCCGGGCGATGGCGACCCGTTGTTGCTGGCCGCCCGAGAGCTCGCCGGGGAGGGCACGCACGCGGGCACCGAGCCCGACCTCGTCCAGGCAGTCCCGCGCGACCGCACGGGCCGCTTTCGCCGACCAGTCCGGCACGAGCGGGGCGGCGACGTTCTCGAGGGCGCTCAGCGATGGCAGCAGGCGGAACTGCTGGAACACCATGCCGACGCGGCGCCGGTGCCGCGCCCGCTCGCCTGAGCCGAGACGGTCGATGTCGACGCCGTCCACTTGGACCGTTCCGGACGTCGGTCGGTCGAGCGCGCCGATGAGGTTGAGCAGTGTCGACTTGCCGGAGCCTGAGGCCCCGACGACTGCGACGGCCTCGCTCGGGCGGATGTGCAGCATCACGCCGTCGAGGGCGACGACGGTGGGCTCGTCGGCGGGCTGGTCGTAACGCCGTACGACGTCGGTCAATTGCACCTCGCAGCCGCCGCCGGTGGCGCCTGCAGCGCCGGCGGTCGGTGTTCTGCGGGACGTCATCGCCCCACGGCGAGCGTGACGCCTCATGACGCCGGCCTGCCGGCTGTTGCCGCCGGTCGGTGACGGGCTCGGCTCGCGAGCGGCGGTCCGAGGATGGCGAGGAGCACTGCGATGAACCCTGCGGCGCTGACGATGGTGGCGGTGAGGAGTGCGGCCGGTAGCGACAGTCGCAGTGTCGGAACGGCCGCGACGGCAACGAGGCCGCCCCCGACCGCTCCGATCACGGTGATGAGAGCACCCTCCAGCACCGCGAGCACGCGCAAGTCGGCGTCGGGCCATCCGAGTGCCCCGAGCACGGCCCTTGTGTGCTGCCGGTCCTCTTGCCGCGAGAGTGCAGCGTTCACGATGGCGGCGACTCCCATGGCTGCGAGCACGCTCGCCGACGCGAGCTGGAGCGGCCCGCTCTGCAGGTCGAGCGCCGTCCCGAGCAATGTCCGGGTCGCGAGCAGTTGGTGGGAGAACGTCCGTTGCAGGGCGACGAGCAGGCTCGTGCTCGCCACCCCGAGGCCGAAGGGCGCGGCGGCGAGCACGAGCCGGCTGCGTGGCGTCGCGGCTGTCGCGAGCGCCAACCCGATCCGAGTGGCATGCCGGCGGCGGCCGCGGCGGCGAAGCGGCGCACCGGAGCCGGCGCCAACGCGGCCGCTGCGACCGCCACCGCCACCGCTTTG
>JAJYGM010000191.1 GCA_021785095.1 Actinomycetes bacterium | reverse complement strand
CGCGACCACCCAGTCCCTCGTGATGCGGTCGAAATCGGGCACGATCCGCAAGATCGATGCAAGCCATCCGCTGGCGAAGCTCGCCGAGTTCAGCGCCATTCCGTTCGGCTGAGCGCACCACCTTCCAGACCGTTCCTGGCCGGTCAGGTGTCTTCGGCCCGCCGCGGCGCACCCAGCGGCGCACCCAGCGGCGCACCCAGCGGCGCACCCAGCGCCGACCCCAGCTCGGATTCGATCCGCCTCGCGCGCCCGCGCGCCGCGAGCACGATCTGCTCGGTCCGGCTGACGTCGAGGCGTTCGGCTGGCACCGCGACCGCGAGCGCCGCGATCACCCGGCCGCGCAGGTCCTCGATTCCCACCGCGACCGACGCGAGCCCCGGCATGCCCTCCTCGAGCGACGTGGCGTAGCCGAGCCTGCGGACCTCCTCGAGCTCCTTGGCCAGCAGGGCACGGGATCCGATCGAGCGGGGCGTCTGGCGCCGCAGCCGGGCCGTGGGGTACAGGCGGAACAGCTCGTCTCGTCCGAGCCCCGCAAGGAGCGCCTTCCCCGCCGCCGAGGTGTGCGCGGGGACGGCCAGCCCGGTGCGCGACCTCACCCGGACCACGTCGGGGCCTTCGACAGAGTCGATGAACCGGACCGTCGCACCCTCGGGCACCGCCAAGCTGACGGTCTCACGAGTCTCGGCCGCAAGCGCGGTCAGGTGGGGACGCGCGACCCTTCCGACGTCGATCCGTTGCAGCGAGGCGAGCGCCACGGCGACGAGCGCCGGACCGGCGCCGTAGCGGCGGGTCGTCGGGTCCTGGACCACGAACCCGGTCGCCTGCATGGTCGTGAGGAGGCGGTGGGCCGTGGAGGGCGCGACGCCGAGGAGCTTCGCGGTCTCTCGCACGGCGAGCGACGGGTGGTCCTGGAGCGCCGCGAGCAGCCGGAGCGCATGGCCGACCGAGGTCACCAGGTACGGACGACCGCGGGCCCGCGGACTTCCGCTGCTCGACACAGGCCCTCCCTCCCCCGGGGCGGATGCCGGCCGCATGGCTCCGCGCCGAGACCTCGAGTCGAACTTCTTTAGCACAGCGCACCTCGCCGCCCCCCGTGCTGGTCGCGGCGGTAGCCTGAGCCGACCCCCGAAGACGGAGGAGAGATGGCGTTCGACGTCGCCACCACGCTGCAGAAGCGGCACGGCGAGAATTTTGCGCTTCACAACGAGTACCTGAACCCGCAGCTCGCCAAGGTCTTGAAGACCATCGGCTTCGACAGGTTCTACACGAGGGGCGAGGGCTGCTACCTCTACGACGACCAGGGAGCGCGCTATCTGGACCTGCTCGCAGGGTTCGGCGTCTACGCCCTCGGCCGTGGCCATCCCGCCGTGAAGAGGGCACTGCACGACGCCATCGACCTCGACCTGCCCAACATGGTGCAGCTCGACTGCGCCCTCCTCCCCGGCCTGCTCGCCGAGCAGCTCGTCGCCCGCGCCCACGACGGGATCCGCAGGGTCTACTTCTGCAACTCGGGTACCGAGGCGACCGAGGCCGCGATCAAGTTCGCCCGGCGCGCGACGGGCCGCCCGCGGGTGGTCTTCTGCGACCACGCCTTTCACGGCCTCACCACGGGCTCGCTCGCGTTGAACGGCGGGAAGGAGTTCAAGGAGGGGTTCGGCCCGCTTCTCCCCGGGGCCGACCAGGTGCCCTTCGGCGACGCCGACGCTCTCGAGAGGGAACTGCGCCGTGGGGACGTCGCTGCGTTCGTCGTCGAGCCCATTCAGGGCAAGGGTGTCAACGTGGCGCCCGAGAGCTACTGGCACTCGGTCCAGGAGCTGTGCCGCAAGCACCGGACCCTCCTCGTCGCCGACGAGGTGCAGGCGGGCATGGGGCGGACGGGGAGGTTCTTCGCCCACGAGCATTACGGGCTCGAACCCGACATCGTGACGCTCTCGAAGGCCCTTTCGGGCGGCTACATGCCCGTCGGCGCCGTCCTTGCGACCGAGAAGGTGTACATGAGCGTCTACAGCTCCATCGAGCGCGCCATGGTGCACTCGACCACCTTCGGCAGGAACCAGCTCGCGATGGTGGCCGGGCTCGCGACCCTCGACGTCTTCGACGAGGAGCAGATCGTCGAGCGCGCGAGGAAGACCGGCGAAGCCTTCGAGGCCGCGCTCTCCCCGCTCGTCGACCGCTACGAGATGCTCCACGCCGTGCGCGGAAAGGGGCTCATGATCGGCCTCGTCTTCGGCAAGCCCGAGTCGCGAGTGCTGCGCATGCGCTGGAACGCGCTCGAGGCCGTCCGCACCGCCTTGTTCTCCCAGATGGTGGTCGTGCCCCTCTTCCACCGGCACCGCATCCTCACCCAGGTGGCAGCGGACAACATGAACGTGATCAAGCTCCTGCCCCCCCTCGTCGCGGGCCAAGAGGAGGTGGACTACTTCGTCGCCGCGCTCGACGACGTGCTCCGGGACGCGCACCAGGGCTCCGGGCTTCTCAGGGAGTTCGGGACGACGATGGCGAAGAGCGCGTTGCGACGAGGCAGCCCGAAGCCGGTGATGACGAAAGCGTGAGCCCGGCACCGGACGGGCGCGACGGCCGTGCTCCGGGTCCGGAGACCGGCGTGTCGATCGATGACCGGGACCGCGTCGCGGTGACCGGCGCGGCGGGCTTCATCGGCTCTGCGATCACGCGCCAGCTCCTCGAGCACGGCGCCTCGGTGGTGGCGCTGGCGGAACCAGGGTGTGACCGCCGGGGCCTGCGTGGGCTCGACGTCGACGTACGGTCGGCAGACGTACGCGACGCCCGGTCGGTACGCCGCGCTCTGGCGGGAAGCCGGTTCGTGTTCCACACGGCGGCGCTCTACGGCTTCTGGGCGAGGGACCCGGGAACCTTCTACCAGGTCAACGTCGAGGGCACGCGCAACGTGCTCGCCGCTGCTGCCGAGGCGGGCGTCGAGCGCGTCGTGTACACGAGCACGGTGGGCACCCTCGCTCCCGCCGACGCTGCCGGCGGGGGACCGTCGACCGAGAGCAGCGTCGGCGACATCTCGCACCTCTTCGGCCACTACAAGCGGTCCAAGTACGTCGCGGAGCACGAGGTGCTGCGGGCTGCTGCCCAGGGCGCGCCGGTGACCATCGTCCTCCCGACGTTCCCCCTGGGGCCGCGCGACCACCGCCCGACTCCGACCGGCAAGGTCGTGGTGGACTTCCTGAACGGCAGGATCCCGGGCTACGTGGACACCGCGGTGAACGTCGCCCACGTCGACGACCTCGCGTCCGGGCACCTGCTGGCGCTCGAACGCGGGAGGATCGGCCGCAGCTACATCATCGGTGGCGACAACCTCTCCATGCGCGAGCTGCTCGACGCGCTCGCGGCCGTGACCGGGGCGCGGCCGGTCACGCGCCGGTTCCCCAAGGCGGTGGCGCTGGCCGCGGGGCTCGCCTCCGAGGTGGTCCAGGGCCGCATCCTCGGCCGCTCACCGTGGGTGCCGCTCGAGGCGGCGAGGATGTCGACGACCACGATGACCTTCGACGACTCGCGGGCCCGCTCGGAGCTCGGTTACGTGTCCCGGCCCGCGCGCGACGCCATCGAGGACTCGGCCCGCTGGTTCGTCGACAACGGCTACGTCGCGCCCCAACGGCGAGCGACGCTCTCGCTCGCGCCCCCGTCGCGTCCCGGCACGCCGTAGAGCCGCGCGCCGGCCAACCGGGGGTCTCGCCAGGCGGCTGCGGGCCCCCATTGACTCGCCCTCGGCGCCGGTAGCATCGGATCGTCCGCAGTCCGCAGTCCGCAGTCCGCAGTCCGCAGTCCGCAGTCCGCAGTCCGCAGTCGCGCGAGGAGCCGTGAGCCCGCTTTCCTTTCCAGACCTCGACCGTCGAGAAGCGCTCGACGGCGAGCTCGCGGACGAGCTCGGCCGGCTCTTCGACGGCGACTTCGCCGTCATCATCATGGACAGCGACTTCACGACGTTCGACGAGGTCGAGAGCGCCTGCATCGCGCTGTTCGCCTACACCCGTCCCGAAGCGGAGGCGCTCTCCATGCGGGTCCACACGACCGGTGAGGCGCTCGCCGCGGTGCTGCCCGAAGAGGCAGCACGCAGGGCCGTCCGCCAGCTCCGCCGGCGCAACGTGCTCGCCCGGGTCGAGAAGGCGTAGGGCCACGGGC
>JAJYGM010000551.1 GCA_021785095.1 Actinomycetes bacterium | reverse complement strand
GTCGACGGCGGCGAGTACCTCGAGGTCCACTCCCACTGGGCGACCTCGATCACCTGCGGTTTCGCCCGCATCGCCGGGCGCGTGGTGGGCGTGGTGGGCAACCAGCCCGCGGTGCTCGCCGGCGTGCTCGATATCGACGCATCCGAGAAGGCGGCGCGCTTCGTGAGGACGTGCGACTCCTTCAACATCCCGATCGTCACGTTCGTGGACGTGCCGGGGTTCATGCCCGGCACCGACCAGGAGTACGGCGGGATCATCCGCCACGGAGCCAAGCTGCTCTACGCGTACTGCGAGGCCACGGTGCCACGGATCCAGGTCATCATCCGCAAGGCGTACGGGGGCGCGTACGTCGTCATGAGCTCGAAGTCGATCGGTGCGGACCTTGCGTTCGCCTGGCCCTCGGCCGAGCTCGCGGTGATGGGGCCGCAGGGCGCCGTGGAGATCCTCTATCGCCGAGAGCTCGCTGTCGCAGCAGACCCGGCGGCGAGGCGGGCTGAGCTCGTCGAGGAGTACTCCGAGCGCTACGCCAACCCCTACGTCGCCGCCGAGCGCGGCTACGTCGACGACGTCATCTCCCCCGCCGAGACGCGCAAGCTGCTCGCGCGGAGCCTCGCCATGCTCGCGACGAAGCGCAGCGAGGTGCCGCACCGCAAGCACGGCAACGTGCCGCTTTGACCGAGCCAGTGGTCGCCGGACGTCGTGGTCACGCCGACGTGCCTCAGGCCGGAGACGGGGCGCACGCAGGCGCCGCCGGGTTGCGGTCGCGCCCCGCGCTCGAGCCCGGCGTCGCCACGGCGGTCGCCGCGGCCGTGCTGGAGCTCTGGCCCCGTACCCCTGCCGCCGACTCCTCCGCAGCGGTGGCGCTCGCCGCTCGCTACGAGCGTGCGGCCAGCACGTGGCGGTTCAGCGGCCGCTCGTGGACGCGGGCGCGAGCGCCGGGCTGGGAGCGGCGCCCGTGGGCGCGCTGACGTCTCGTCGAGCTCGGCGATGGGGGTGACGGCCCCGCCTCGGCCCAGCTCCTGTGGGAGCCGCGAGGCATCGTTGACGCGGCGGTGCTCTCCTGGATGCGGCCGGGATCGTTGCTGGTCGACACCGGGCGAGGCCAGCTCGTCGACGTCGATGCGCTGGTCGCTGCCCTCGACGCAGGGCGCCCGGGCGCCCTGACCCTCGACGGGCTGCCCGACGATCCCCGCATCCCGCCCGGACTGGCGGGGCGTGAGGACGTGCTGATCACCCCGCACGCGGCGCTCTCCCCCGTCGATTCCGTGGCCGGGGTCCGACGGCGCGCGACCGACGAGCTGGTGCGCGTCCTCAGCGGAGAGGCGCCGCTGGACCCCTACCCGCCCGAACCGCCTGTCACCGCCTGAGGTCCCTCCCCAAGAGCGCCCTCGTGACGTTGGTGCCGCCGGGCCGCGAGCGCCGCGAGCTCGGCGACGATGCGGTCGAGCTCGAAGTCCTTCGGCGTGTACACGGCGGCCACGCCCTTGCCCCGGAGTTCGTCCGCGTCGTCCGGCGACACGATCCCGCCCACCACGACCGGGGCGTCCACTCCCTCGGCGCGAAGGCGGTCGAGGATCTCGGGGACGAGCTCGAGGTGCGAGCCGGAGAGGATCGAGAGGCCAACCACGTCGACGTCCTCGTCTCTCGCTGCCGCGACGATCTCTTCCGGCGTAAGGCGGATCCCCTGGTAGACGACCTCGAAGCCCGCGTCACGCGCCGCGAGCGCGATCTGCTCGGCGCCGTTGGAGTGGCCGTCGAGGCCTGGCTTCGCGACGAGCAGCCTCGGCTGGGCGCCGAGCGCCCGGGCGTACGCTCTCACCTCTTCTCCCGCTCGCCCGCCGGCTCGTGGCGTGGCGACCGCGCTCCCCTTGGATGCGCGTGCGACGCCGGTCGGAGCCCGGTACTCCCCGAAGACCTCGCGCAGCGCCCCCGCCCACTCTCCGGTGGTCCCCCCCGCGTGGGCAAGTTGGATCGTCGCCGGCATGATGTTCTGCGCCGGGTCCGACGCGGCGCGTCGCAGTGCGTCGACCGCCCTAGCCACTGCCCCCGCGTCTCGTGCCGCGCGCCACGCCCTCACGTCGTCTTGGAGCTCGCTCTGCGCTGCCGGGTCGGCCTTCAGCACCGAGCCGGCGCCAGACTGCGCGGTGAGCGGCGAGGGCTCGGTCTCGGTGAAGCAGTTGACGCCGACGATCTCGAGCTCGCCCGACTCGATCCTGCGCAGCCGTTCTGCCTGGCTCCGCACGAGACGCGTCTTCAGCTCCTCGATCGCCTCGAACGCTCCCCCGAGCGACAGCACGTCGCCGAGCTCTGACCACGCGGCGTCGGCGAGGGACGCCGTCTTGTCCTCGATCACGGTCGATCCCTCGAAGATGTCGCCGTACTCGAGGAGGTCTGACTCGTACGCCAGGATCTGCTGGATCCGCAGCGACCACTGCTGGTCCCACGGGCGCGGCAGCCCGAGAGCCTCGTTCCACGCAGGTAGCTGGATGGCGCGCGCCCGGGCGCTGCCGGACAGGGTGACGCCGAGGGCCTCGAGCACGATGCGCGTGACGTTGTTCTCGGGCTGCTGCTCGGTGAGTCCGAGCGAGTTCACCTGGACGCCGTAGCGGAAACGGCGCAGCCTCGGGTCGCGTACGCCGTACCGCTCGAGGCAGATCCGGTCCCAGATGCGGGCGAACGCCCGCATCTTGCAGGTTTCCTCCACGAAGCGCACCCCGGCGTTCACGAAGAAGCTGATGCGGCCGACGACCTGGGGGAGCTCCTCCTCGCCGAGCTTGGCCGAGGAGCGCACCGCGTCGAGGATCGCGATCGCGTTCGCGAGGGAGTATGCGATCTCCTGGACCGGAGTCGCCCCGGCCTCTTGGAGGTGGTAGCTGCAGACGTTGACCGGGTTCCACTTGGGCACGGCCCGGACCGTGTACGCGATGGTGTCCACCGTGAGGCGGAGGCTGGGTGCGGGAGGGAAGATGAACGTGCCGCGGCTCAGGTACTCCTTCATGATGTCGTTCTGGGTCGTCCCCTGGAGCGCCTCTGAAGCGGCACCCTGCTCGGTCGCGTAGGCGGCGTAGAGGCCGAGCAGCCACGCGGCCGTCGCGTTGATCGTCATCGAGGTGTTCATCTCGGCGACCGGGATCCCCGACATGAGCTCGCGCATGTGGCCGAGGTGCACCACCGGCACGCCGACCCTGCCCACCTCACCCGCCGCCTCGGGGGCGTCAGGGTCGTAGCCGGTCTGGGTCGGCAGGTCGAAGGCGATCGACAGCCCGGTCTGCCCCTTCGCGAGGTTCCTCCGGAACAGCTCGTTCGAGGCGCGCGCGGTGGAGTGGCCCGAGTAGGTGCGCATCACCCACGGCCTGGAGCGTGGCTGGCTGTCGTCGGGCATCGTGGTCGGATCCGTTCAGCGATAGCTGTAGAAACCCCGCCCGGACTTGCGGCCGAGCTGCTCGGCGGCGACCATCCGGCGCAGGAGAGGCGCCGCAGCGTAGCGCGGGTCCTTGTACTCGTCGTAGAGGGCGTCGAGGATCGCGACCGAGGTGTCGAGCCCTACGAGGTCGAGCAACGCGAGGGGACCCATCGGGAACCCGCAGCCTCCCCGCATCGCGGCGTCGATTCCCTCCTTGGCGGCGACGCCCTGCTCGAGCAGGCGGACCGCGTCGTTCAAGTAGGGGAACAGCAACGCGTTCACCACGAAGCCGGCGCGGTCCTTCACCTCCACCGGGTCCTTGCCGCAGTCTCTCGCGAACGCGTGCGCCGCAGAGATCGCCTCGTCGGACGCGGTGATCGGGTGGACCACCTCGACCAACGGCATGACCGGCGCGGGGTTGAAGAAGTGGATGCCGCACACGCGGTCGGGACGCTCGGTCTCCATCGCGAGATCGACGACGGGCAGGGTGGACGTGTTGGTTGCGAGCACCGTGCGCTCGTCGCAGATCCCGTCGAGCTCGGTGAACAGATGGCGTTTCGCCCCCAGGTCCTCGACGATCGACTCGATGACCACGTCGGCGTCCGACAGCGCACCGAGGTCGGTCGTCACGCTGACCCTGGCGAGGATCGTCTCGCGCTCGTCCTCGGTGCACCGGGCCTTGGCGACCTGGCGGTCGAGCGACGCCTCGAGGGTCACCTTCACGGCGTCCGCGGACGACTGGCTGCG
>JAJYGM010000394.1 GCA_021785095.1 Actinomycetes bacterium | reverse complement strand
GAACCGGCCCGCCACCCGGGGTCCCGATCCCGAACGCCCCGGCCTATGCCCCGACGTACCCCACGCTGATCGAGTCCTCGGGATCCGGCTACGCCGCTCCGTCGGGGCCCCAGAACGGGATCGCAGTGCTCGCGAACCTGATGGGTTTCGCCGTGGTCGACGTCAACATGCGCGGCACGGGTTGCTCGGGTGGCGCCTTCAACTTCTTCGAGCCGCTCCAGAACCTCGACGCCTACGACGTCATCGAAACGATCGCCAACCAGCCCTGGGTCCTCGGCCACAAGGTCGGGATGATGGGCATCTCCTACGGAGCGATCAGCCAGCTGTTCGCGGCCCAGCTCGACCCGCCCGCCCTCGAGGCGATCTCCCCTCTCTCGACGATCGACGCGACGGCCACGACGCTCTACCCGGGCGGCATCCTCAACACCGGCTTCGCCGTCGCCTGGGCCGAGCAGCGCCAGCAGAACGCCGAGCCGGCCGGGCCGCACAGTGGCGAGCCCTGGGCGTGGCAGCGCATCCAGGGAGGAGACAAGACGTGCGCCGCCAACCAGGCCCTGCACGGTGAAGCGCCCAACCTGCTGCGGAAGATCCGGGCCAACGCTTACTACAAGCCGGCCGTCGCCGACCAGCTCGACCCCGTCGCGTTCGTCCACAAGATAAAGGTGCCGGTCTTCATGGCGTGCCAGTGGGAGGACGAGCAGACCGGTGCCCACTGCCCGGGCCTCGTCCAGCACATGACGGGAACCCGCCACAAGTGGTTCTTCTTCACCAACGGAGCGCACATCGACTCGCTCGATCCGTACACCTACGACCGCTGGTACGACTTCCTCCAGCTCTTCGTCGCCCACAAGGCACCGATCGTGAACAGCGCCGTCACCCGGGCAGCGGCTCCGGTCATCTACCGGGAGGCGATGGGGCTCCCGACGACGGATCCGCCGATCACCTTGCCGGCCGACCCGATCCAGACGATCCCGACCTACAGCGCCGCCCTGGCGGCCTTCGACAAATTTCCGGAGGTCACCGTCCTCTTCGACAACGGCGCCGGCAAGGGACCGAGCGGGCTCGCGCATCCGGGAGACCCATACGCCGCCTTCGTCCGGCACTTCTCGTCCCTCCCGGTGCCGGGCACAGTGGCCACCACGTGGTACCTCGGGCCGAAGGGGCACCTCGACGCACGCCCGCCTGCGACAAGGGGTGCGAACTGGTACACGTCCGACGCCAAGGCGCTGGCCCTGACCGACTACAGCGGCAACACCGGCAGCGGTGGCCTGTGGGGCAACGCCTCGCAGTGGACGTGGAGATGGGAGCAGAACCCGAGCGGCACGGCCGTGTCGTACGTCTCCGCACCGCTCGAGGCGAACACGACCGTCGTCGGTGCAGGCGCCGTCGTGTTGTGGGTGCACTCGTCCACTCCGAATGTGGACCTGCAGGCGACCGTGAGCGAAGTGCGCCCCGACCACATGGAGACGTTCGTGCAGAATGGTTGGATCCGAGCGAGCGAGCGGGCGCTCTCGACCAACTCCGACAACATGTTCAAGCAGCCGAGCACGTTGCTCGACCCGATCCCGAGCTTCACGCGGGCGGCCGCGCGTCCGATGCCGGCTCACGGCTTCGCCAAGGTCGTCATCCCCCTCTACTACGAGGGACACGTGTACCGGAAGGGATCTCGCATCCGGGTCACGATCTCTGCCCCGAACGGCACACAACCGGTGTGGTCCTTCGGCGAGACCGTGCCGAAGGGGACGGCGCGAGTCACGATCACCTTCTCGCGAACGATGCCGTCGAGCCTCGTGCTGCCGGTCGTCCCGCACGTGTCGGTGCCGACCGGCTATCCGGCGTGCCCGAGCCTGCGCAACGAACCCTGCCGGCTCTACAAGCCGATCGTGAACCGGTAGGTGGGCCGGTGAACCGGTGGCCCGACCAGCCCGGCAGCTGGCCGGGCCAAGCGCTCAACCGCTGACGAAGTCGGCCAAGTGCCGACCCGTCAGCGTCGACCGGGCGGCGACGAGGTCGCCGGGCGTGCCTTGGAACACCACCCGGCCGCCGTCGTGACCGGCACCCGGTCCGAGGTCGATGATCCAGTCGGCGTGAGCCATCACAGCCATGTGGTGCTCGATGACGATGACGGACTTGCCGGAGTCGACGAACTGGTCGAGCAGGCCGAGCAGGTGCTCGACGTCGGCGAGGTGCAGCCCGGTGGTCGGCTCGTCGAGCACGTAGATGCCGCCCCTCTCACCGAGGTGGGTCGCCAGCTTGAGCCGCTGCCGCTCGCCGCCGGCAAGTGTCGTGAGAGGCTGGCCGAGGGTCAGGTAGCCGAGTCCCACGTCGTCGAGCCTCTGGAGGATGGTGTGCGCGCCAGGCGTCGCGGCACGGCCGGTGCCGAAGAACGACAGCCCTTCGAGCACCGACATCGCCAGGACGTCGCTGATGTCGCGC
Source organism: Actinomycetes bacterium (assembly GCA_021785095.1). The sequence goes on along the minus strand of JAJYGM010000394.1, from coordinate 1,734 downwards.
CCACCCAGGCGGTACTCGAGCACAGACGGCTCGAAACGCTTACCGTCACATTCCTCGCACACCGTCGCCACTCCCGCCATCATGGCCAGGTCCGTGTAGATCACCCCTGCGCCGTTGCAGCTCGGGCAGGCGCCATCGGAGTTGGGGCTGAAGAGGGCAGGCTTCACGCCGTTCGCCTTCGCGAACGCCTTGCGGATCGGCTCCAGGAGCCCTGAGTAGGTGGCCGGGTTGCTGCGCCGGGAGCCGCGGATCGGAGCCTGGTCGACGGTGACGACCCCGTCCCGCCCCGACACCGAGCCGTGGATCAACGAGCTCTTGCCCGAACCGGCCACGCCCGTGACGACCACGAGCACGCCGAGGGGAACGTCGACGTCGACCTCCCGCAAGTTGTGCAGCGACGCGCCGCGCACCTCGAGCACGTCCGACGGCGGGCGGACCTTCTCCTTCAGGACCGCGCGGTCGCCGAGATGGCGACCGGTGATGGTGCCGGAGGCCCGCAGCCCTTCCACCGTGCCCGCGAAGACGACCTGACCTCCCGCAGCTCCGGCGCCGGGACCGAGATCGACGACATGGTCCGCGATCTCGATCGTGGCGGGCTCGTGCTCGACGACGAGCACGGTGTTGCCCTTGTCGCGCAACCGCAGCAGCAGATCGTTCATCTGCTGGACGTCGTGGGGATGCAGCCCGGTGGTCGGCTCGTCGAAGACGTACGTCACGTCGGTGAGCGCGGAGCCCATCTGGCGGATCATCTTGACTCGTTGTGCCTCGCCGCCCGACAGCGTGGCCGAGGGCCGCTCGAGCGACAGGTAACCGAGGCCGACCTCGACGAAGGAGTCGAGCGTCTGGCACAGCACCTCGAGCAGCGGCTCCATCGACGGCTCCTCGAGACCGCGAACCCACTTCACCAAGCCGCTGACCTCCATGGCGCAGGCGTCCGCGATGTTGATCCCCCTGATCTTCGAGGACCGGGCGCTCTCGGTGAGCCGTGAACCGCCGCAGTCCGGGCAGGTGCCGAAGGTGACAGCCCGCTCGACGAACGCCCGCATGTGGGGTCTCAGCGTGTCCTGGTCCTTCGACAAGAGCGTCCGCTCGATCTTCGGGATGAGACCCTCGAAGTAGACGTTGACGCCCTTCACCTTCACCCTCGTGGGCGCGTGGTGGAGGAACGTGTGCATCTCGGACTTGGTGAACTTGCTGATCGGCTTGTCCGGATCGAGCAGTCCGGCCTCGATGTAGGGCGTGACGGCGAAGAAGTTGTCGATTGTCCAGCCGGGGACGATGATCGCTCCCTCCCTGAGCGACTTCGAGTCGTCGAAGAGCTGGGTGAGGTCGACATCGGAGATGGAGCCCCGGCCTTCGCAGCGCGGGCACATACCGCCCAGGCGGCTGAAGCTCTTTCGCTCCGTCTTCCGGACGCCCTTCTCAACCGTCATCGATCCGCTCGCCCGCACCGTGGCCATGTTGAACGAGAAGGCGTTCGGCGGTCCGATGTGCGGCTTGCCGAGGCGGCTGAAGAGGATGCGCAGCATCGCGTTCGCGTCGGTGGCCGTGCCGACGGTCGAGCGTGGGTCGGTTCCCATCCGCTGCTGGTCGACGATGATCGCCGTCGTCAACCCGTCGAGGACGTCGACTTCCGGCCTCGAGAGCGTCGGCATGAATCCCTGCACGAAGGCGCTGTAGGTCTCGTTGATGAGCCGCTGGGACTCCGCCGCGATCGTGGCGAACACGAGCGAG
>JAJYGM010000649.1 GCA_021785095.1 Actinomycetes bacterium | reverse complement strand
GGCCTCGAGGGTGAGGTTCGGGTTGTAGTAGGGATCGTGGAGGAAGCGGGGCGCCCAGCGCGCGAGCGCTTCGCCTCGCTCGCGTGTCGCCCGCGCGACGTTGCGGCCGTCGGTGTCCGCACCGCGACTCACCGACTCGTGGTGGTAGAGCTCGGCCGCAGGGGTCCAGACCACCTTCCAGCCGGCCTGCCCGAGACGGAGACAGAAGTCGACGTCGTTGAAGGAGACCCCGAACACCTCCGAGTCCAAGCCACCGAGCGCGTCCCAGGCCGCTCGCCGGACGACCATGCAGGCGCCCGTCACCGCCGAGTAGCGCCGCGGGAGCAGTGCCGCACCGAAGTAGCCGGGAGCGAGCCGGTCGAAGTGGCGGAAGGCATGGCCAGCGATACCCCCGACCCCGAGCACCACGCCGGCGTGCTGCACGGTCCCGTCGGAGTAGTAGAGCTTCGCCCCGACAGCGCCGACCTGCGGTTGGAGCAACTCCCGCACCATCTCCTCCAACCAGCCGGGCGTGAGCACCTCCGCGTCGTCGTTGAGCAGGCAGACCACTTCGGCGTCGGTGGTCGCGACAGCACGGTTGTTGAGGGCCGCGAAGTTGAACGGCCGGGGGTCACGCAGCACCCGACAGGGAACGAGGTCCTGTTCGCGGGTCGCGAGATAGGCGAGCGTGGCGCGCGAGCGGCTCCCGTTGTCCACCACGATCACCTCGTAGTCGGGGTAGGTGCTGAGGTGCTTCACGCTGTCGAGGCAGCGCTGGAGCAGCGCGCCGTCCCGAGTCGGGACCACGATCGCGACCTTCGGCCAGCGCTTCGGATCGGGCCAGCGGACTCGCTGGTACGTCCCGTCGAAGACCGGGAAGACCTCCCCCGGTCGCTTCGTGCGTTCGAGGTGTTCGGCGACGGCGCGCCGCCCCGCTCGGGGGGCGTGAGACTTCGCCGTGATCGCGGACGCGGTCGAGCCTGCGTGCGCACGCCAGTGGTAGAGCACGCGAGGCACGTGGCGGATCGCCGACTCCTCCAGGCGCTCGGTCACCCGCAGCACGAGGTCGTAGTCCTGTGCGCCGTCGAACTCGTCGCGCAGGCCCCCGACCTGCTCCACGATCGAGCGGCGCATCGCGACCAGGTGGCAGATGAAGTTCTGCCCGAGGAGCAGCACGGGGTCGAAGTCTGGCTTGAAGAACGGGCCGAAGCGCCGCCCGGCCTCGTCGAGGCGGTCCTCGTCCGAGTACACCATCGCGGCACCGGGGTACCGCTCCAGTTCGAACGCGACCGATGCCAACGCGTGGGGCGCGAGCACGTCGTCGTGGTCGAGGAACGCCACCCAGTCCCCGGTCGCGAGCTCGAGGGCGCTGTTGGTCGCGAGCGCGATCCGGCCGTTCTCGACCCGGCGGACGACCCGGATCCGCTCGTCTGCCGCCGCCACGCGGTCGAGGAGTGCAGGAACGGCCGGGTTGGTCGAGGCGTCGTCGGCGATGCAGAGCTGCCAGCGCTCGAAGAGCTGATCCCGCACGGAGGTGATCGCCGCCTCCAGGTGTCCGAGATCGGGGTCGTGCACGGGCATCAGGACCGAGATGGTCGGGGCGTCGGCGAGCCCCGCAAGCCGCCGACGGATCCGGCGGTGGTCTGCCTCGGTGAGCGTGTCGTAGAGCGCGACCCAGCGGGCATAGCTCGCCGCCGCCCCGAAGCGGGGCGAGCCCCGCAGGACCCGCTTCGCGACGCGCCGTGCTCGGCCGCGGCTCGACCGGTACAGTGCGAGGCCGCTCGCGACCACCCCGAGACGCCGGAGCGCCTGGAGCCGCTCGAGCTCGGCACGGAGCCGCTCCCGCTCGGCGATCACCTCGGCCAGGGGCGGACCGTCACCGGAGAGGTCGACCCCTACCGCGGCCAGCCGTCGTTCGGCGGCAGCCAGCTCCGCGGCGTCGACGTCCCCGAGCTCGGAGGCATCCGACCCGTCCAGGCGGGTCCGGAGTGCGCACACGATCTCGGCGAGCCGGTCGAGCTCCTCTGCAGCGCTGCCCGGCCCGGACCGCTCGGCCGACCCCCGCGCGCCCTCGGCCACCGTCGCCCCCGGCTGCTCGTCCTCCGCCACCGCCTCACCCTCCCGTGGGGTCACGGCACCCGCAGCTCGACACGGACGGGCATGGAGACCCGTCCCGCCTCCTTCCCGGCACTCACGACGGAGAACTGGGCAACCGACTCGGCCAGGTCCAGCGGCTGGTGGTCCCGCGCCCGCTCGATCGACGCCGAGAGGTTGTAGTTCCCGTCGAGCAGCGGGACCGAGGTGAAGTCGAAGCGCACGCCACCGTCCCCGTTTGCCAGCAGCGCACCGTGACCGGCGGCGTCGGTGTCGGTCCGGAAGACGAGCTCTCCCTTCTGGTCCCAGATGGAGAGCGAGACCAGTACCTCCTCCGGGACCAGCGCGGAGTAGGCGACGTCCACGGTGAGCGGGCTCCCCGGGCTGAGCGGCGAGCCGTCGGCACCGCCGGGGTAGGCGAGGGACACCGCACCGAGGCGCACCCCGTGCTGCTCCGCCGAAGCCGAGCCCGCCTCGCCGTTCCCAGCCACAGCCTCGTCACCGCCCGTGCCGAAGAGCCGGCGGCGGAACTCGAGGACGGCCTCGCCACCCTCGCCCTCCGCGACGAGTCGACCCTTCTCCAGCACGAAGATCTTGTCGGAGATCGCGCGGAGCACGTCTGGGGAGTGGGAGACGATGATGATGGTGCGTCCGTCCGTCTGGAACTGCTTGATCTTGTCCAGGCACTTGAGCTGGAAACGTTCGTCCCCGACTGCCAGCACCTCGTCGACGAGCAGGACGTCGGGCTCGAAGCTCACTGCGACGGCGAAGCCGAGCTTCGCCACCATCCCCGAGGAGTAGAACTTCACCTGGTTGTCGATGAACTGCTCGAGCTCCGAGAACGCGACGATCTCGTCGAAGCGACGGTCGATCTCCCGTCGGGGCATCCCGAGCAGGGTGGCGTTCAGGTAGATGTTGTCCCGCCCGGAGAGCTCGTGACTGAACCCCGCCCCGAGCTCGAGCATCGCCGCAACCTGCCCGCGGACACGGATCTGGCCGCTCGTCGGGCGGAGGATCCCGCCGATGCACTTGAGCAGCGTCGACTTGCCCGATCCGTTGTGGCCGATCAAGCCGACGGTCTGGCTCTCGGCGATCTCGAGGCTCACGTCGGTGAGTGCCCAGAACTCCTCGTAGGGCAGGTTGCCCATGTGGATGACGCGTTCCTTCAGCGTCATGTACTTCTCGTGGTAGAGCCGGAAGCGCTTCGAGACGCTCTCGACGGCGACCGCAGTCGTCGCCACCGGCTACATCTCCTCGGCGAAGTTGCCCTCGAGGTGGACGAAGAGGGCGAGTGCCCCGACGTAGAGGACTGCGGAGACCCCGATCGTGATGAGCAGCGCAGTGAGGTACCACATCGGGCCCACCCCGGCCGGCAGGACCTGGATGACGACCGAGGGGTGGCCGGCGACCCTGGTGATCGACTGGGCACCGTAGAGCGCCCGCTGGAACGTCATCACGACGTCGGTCATCGGGTTGAGCATCGGGAGCCAGGTGGGCAGGCCGTGGGGCGGCAGGCGGGGCGCAACCTGCTCGAAGTAGTACACGACGGGTGTCGCCCAGAACCAGGCCATGAGCATCACCTCGACGAGGTGTTTCATGTCCCGGAGGTAGACGTTCACCGCCGACAGGAACATCGCCATCGCCGAGGTGAACAGGATCAACGCCACGATCGCCGGCACCAGCAGCGGCAGGTAGCTGAGGCTCGGGGCGATCCGGAAGATCGCGAGGGCGAGCACGAGGACCACCGCCTGGAGGAGGGAGAGGTACAGCGCCGCCCCGACCGGTGCGAGCGGGAGGATCTCCCGCGGGAACGAGACCTTCTTCACGATCCCTGCGTTGTCGACGACCGCGGTCGTCGCGGACGGCAGTGCCGCCTGGAACACGTTCCAGGCCACCAGCCCGCACATCATGAACAGGGCGAACAGGTGCACCTGGTTCTTGAAGATCTTCCCGAAGACGATCCAGAAGATCACGATCGTGAGTGCGGGGTTGAGCATCGACCAGAGGAAGCCGAGGACGCTGTTCTTGTACTTGACCTTCAGCTCCTTGCGGACCAGCGAGATGAGCAGCTCCCGATGCCGCCAGACGTCACCGAGGCGATGGAGCAGG
>JAJYGM010000190.1 GCA_021785095.1 Actinomycetes bacterium | reverse complement strand
GTCTCCCAACCCCCTGCGACGTAGTTGAGGGATGCGAGCACGCGCGACGGGGCGAGGCCGCACATCTCGACGTAGGACGACAGCCCCACGCCGAGGAGCTTCGTCGCGCCGTCCGATCGGCGCTGCACCTGCTCACGGCGCAGCGCCTCGTAGTCGGCGAGCCCCAGCGCCTTGTCGAGCGCGACCTCGTAGTTCCCGCTGTCGAAGACCAGTCCCGCCACCGAGCTGTAGGGGAACTTGTCGGCGCCGATGAAGTTCCGCCTGCGCACCGCGGCAGGGTCCATCCCGAGCTTGTGGGCGAGCGTGTCCATCGCCCGCTCGATCGCGTAGGTGGCCTCAGGCCGTCCCGCGCCGCGGTAGGCGTCGGTGGGCGTCTTGTTCGTGAAGACGCCGGTGCAGGTGAACGAGTACGCAGGAACGTCGTACGTGCCGTGGTAGAGGAAAGCCCCGAGGAGGGGCACCCCCGGGGTGACGAGCTGGAGGTAGGCGCCCATGTCGGCGAGCAGGTGGACGCGCACCGCCGCGACGCGCCCGTCGGCGTCCGCGGCGAGCTCGATCTCCTGGACCTGGCCTCGTCCGTGGATGGTCGCCTGGGCTGCCTCGCTGCGCTCCTCGCTCCAGCGCACCGGACGTCGAAGGCGCCGGGCAAGGACCAGGCACAAGAGCTCCTCGGCGTAGACGTTGAGCTTCGACCCGAACCCGCCACCGACCGAGGGGGCGATCACCCGTACCCGCTCCTCGGGGACCCCCGCGGTTATCCCGAGCATCGTCCGCAGGATGTGGGGGATCTGCGTCGACGAGTACACCACGTACTCCCCCCCGAAGGGCTGCGGGACGACGCAGACGCCGCGAGGCTCCATCGCCGCAGGGATCAGCCGCTGCTGGCGGTAGCGCGCCTTCACGACGACGGCCGCGGCGTCGAAGGCGCGGCGCACCGCTTCGGAATCGGGGATGAGCTCCCACGTGTACGCCCGGTTGGACGACGCGCCGCTGTGCGCGAGAACCCGGTCGCTCGCGGCGTCCTCCAGGTCGACCGCAGCAGGGAGCTCCTCGTAGCCGACCGCGACCGCCGCCGCGGCGTCCTGCGCCTCGGACATCGAGCGCGCGACCACGACCGCGACCGCGTCGCCCATGTAGCACGCCTCGTCCGCCGCGACAGGCAGGTGCGGCGGCGACTGCATCTCCGCGGTGACCGGCCAGGCGCAGGGCATGGGCGACGCCCACTCGCCGGCGAGATCAGCGCCGCTCAGCGCCGTGACCACGCCAGGCATCCCGAGCGCCGCCGAGACGTCGACAGAGGTGATCCGAGCGTGCGCGTAGGGGCTCCGCACCACCGCCATGTGCAGCGCGCCGGGAACGACGAGGTCGTGAACGTAGCGTGCCTCGCCGCTCAAGAGCGCGGGGTCCTCGCGCCGCAGCATCCTCGTTCCGACGACGCCCGCGGGGGTCTGTCCCTCGACGAGGGTGGCGCTCACGGGACCAGCTCCGCGTTGCGCGCGGCCGCGAGCACGGCCTGGACGATGTTGTGGTAGCCGGTGCAACGGCACAGGTTGCCCTCGAGCCCCTCGCGGACCTCCGCCTCGGTCGGGTCTGGGTGCTCCTCGAGCAACGAGGCCACCGCCATGACCATCCCCGGGGTGCAGAAGCCGCACTGGAGACCGTGGTGCTCGTGGAAGGCCTCTTGGATCGGATGGAGCGTCCCGTCCGGCGCAGCCATCCCTTCGATGGTCGTGATCTCCTCGCCGTCGGCTTGCGCGGCGAGCAGCGTGCAGGACTTCACGGACTCGCCGTCGATCAGCACGGTGCACGCCCCGCACGACGTCGTGTCACAGCCGATGTTGGTCCCGGTCAGGCCGAGGACGTCTCGCAGGTAGTGCACGAGCAGCGTCCGTGCCTCCACGTCGTGGGTCTCGGTCGCCCCGTTCACCGTCAGGGTCACCTGCATGGAGCCACCCTCCTCCTGCCCGTTGCCATGACGGGCGCTCGATCGCCCCGGACCCCCCGTCGTTACTTCTACGTCGGAGACACGCAGACGACATCTACATGTTCGCACGGCCTCCTCGATGCTGCCACGGCGGCCCGCGTCATGCACCACCGGACACCGGGGGGAGCACCGCCACCTCGTCGTGTTCGCCGACGGCGGAATCGCCGGAAGCCGTGTCCCCGTTCACCCACACCGCAGAGGTGCGGAGCACCTGCTCGAAGTCCGGCCCGAAGCGCCGGCACGCTTCTTCCAAGAGCTCGTCCACGCTCGCCGCGTCGATCGCCACGCTGCGCTGCCCCGCTGCGCGCCGCGCAGGGCCGAAGAGCAGCAGGGTGGCCATATCACCGCGCTCCGAGCCCTGCGCGGGTCACGACGTGCCCACGAAAGCGGCGGTGAGCGCCGAATTCGTCACGACGACCTCGACCGGACGACCTGCGTCGACCCCGTCGCCGTCGGCGAGGACCGCGAGCCCGTCGGCCAGACCCATCGAGCGGATCTGGTGGGAACCCTGACCAGGGCAGGGTCGTGCGGTCCAGGCCGGAGCGGCTGAGGGTGTGCCGTCGCGCGCGCCGTCTCGGCCGCCTCGAGTCCTGTCGCCCGCCGGCTCGAGCTGGACCCGGACGAAGTGCGTCTTTCCGTCGGGACGCCGACGCAGCGGCGCCTCGGCAAGGGCCACGACCCTGGGGCGCTCGGTCACCCTGCGGCTCGCCATGCGGCGGAGCGCCGGGCGCACCAGCAGCTCGAAGCTCACGGCCGAGGAGACCGGATTGCCCGGCAGCCCGAAGACCGGCACCGCACCACGCGGGCCCTCGAGGACGGAGAAGGAGAACGGCTTGGCCGGCCTGATGGCGATCTGCATCCAATGGGTGGCAGCGCCACCCATACGGTCGAGCGCGATGCGCACCACGTCGACGTCGCCCACGCTGACGCCCCCAGACAGGACGAGGGCGTCGACCTGGCCGAGCGCGCCGGTGATGCGCTCGACGAGCGCATCCTCGTCGTCGGCCGACCGGCCGAGGTCGAGCGCCCGGCAGCCCGACTCCTCCACGAGGGAGAGCAGCATCGGACGGTTCGAGTCGAAGATCTGCGCCGGCCCGAGCGGGCGCCCCGGGTCCACGAGCTCGTCGCCGGTCGAGATCACTCCCACCCGCGGCCGGGGGTGCACCTCCAGCGAGGTGCACCCGGCGCTCACGAGGGCGGCGAGCTGGATCGGACCCACCTCCGTCCCGGCGTCGAGCACCGTTTGGCCCGTGAGGACGTCGCCGCCGGAAGACCGGACGTTCTCGCCGGGGACCAGGGTCGCTTCTACGACCACCCGGCCGCTTGCGACCACGCGGGTCCGCTCGATCATGCACACGGCGTCCGCGCCGTCGGGCACCGGCGCCCCGGTCATGATCCTCACCGCCTCGCCTTGGCGGACCTCTCCGTGGAGCGTCGCACCGGCGAGCACGCGCCCGATCACCTCGAGGGTCACCGGTGCGTCCGTCGTGTCCAGCGCGCGTACCGCGTACCCGTCCATCGCGGAGTTGGCGAACGGGGGGACGTCCACCTGGGCGAGCGCAGGGGCCGCGAGCACGCATCCGAACGCGTCGGTCACGGAGACCCGGGCCGGGGGAAGGGGCGCGCACGCGCGGCGCACGAGGCCCTGGACCTCTTCCAAGGGGATCACACCGACCGCACCGGCTGCGCGCCGGTCCCCCAGTCTTCGCCGTCGCGCCAACGCTCGTACTTCCAGATCGGGACCGTCTCTTTCACCGCGTCGATCACGTAGCCGCCTGCGGCGAAGGCGTCGTGGCGGTGCGGTGACGAGACGACCACGACGACGGCGGTCTCGCCCACCGCGAGCGGGCCCAGGCGGTGCAGGACGGCGATGCGGGCGATCGAGTGCCACTGCGCCCGCGCTCGTGCGGCGACGGCTGCCATACGGGCGAGGGCCGGACCTTCGTAGGCCTCGTAGGCGAGCTCTTCGACCCCGTCCCTCCCGTCGGCGTGGTCGCGGACGGTCCCCGCGAACGTGACCACCGCGCCGCAACGCGGCAGCGTGGCCCACGTGACCGCGGCCTCGGCAGGCAGTGGAGCCCGGCCCAGACCGATCCAGTCGTCGCCGTCCGGCGGCGGCGACAGGGCGAGGCGCGCAAGGTCCTCGGGGGTGTCCACGTCCTGGGTGAGCCCACGCCCGACCTCCCGCTCGAGCTCGTCGTCGCCGACCCGCCCGG
>JAJYGM010000799.1 GCA_021785095.1 Actinomycetes bacterium | reverse complement strand
GGGCAGCAGGCGCCGGCGCTGCTCTTCGGTCCCTCCGTTCACGATGGCTCGCGTCAGGATCTCCGGGCGGGTGATGAGAGCACCGCCCGCCCCGAGCGAGCCGCGCGACAGCTCCTCGGTGGCCACCACCATGCCGAGGTAGTCGTGCTCGCCGCCCGAGGCGAAGCCGCCGTATTCCTCCGGAACGGACAGCCCGAAGCCTCCCATGTCAGCGAGCCCCTCGATGATGTCCTCGGGGATGTCGTCGTTCTCGCGGTGGATGTGCTCGGCCCTCGGCGCGATCTGGTCCTCGGCGAAGCGCCGGAACGTCTCGCGCACGAGCTCGAAGTCGGGGTCGAGGTGGAGCGGCCCCGGAGTCTCGGCCACCGAGGCCACGGCGCCGGGCGAACGGGCGAGCGACAACCACGAGGACGCCTCCTCGTGCCAACCGGGCTCGGCTCCCCAGTCGCGCTCGCGCCCGACGGTGCGGGCGACGATGTCCGCCACGACGTCGGCGACGAAGATGGCCGCGAGCCGGGCCTCCGTCTCGCCCTGCGCCCCGTAGCGCAGGGCGGCTCGGGCGGTCTCGATGCCCGCCGTGGCGTGGGCGAGGTCGTAAGCGAGGACTTGGTGGTCGTCGAGGAGCTTGCCGCCGTCGCTGATCCTGGCGAGCCGGCGCGCCGTCCCGGCTACGAGATCGGATGCGAGATCGAGAGCCGCCTTCGCCGGCGCGAGGTCGGCGAGCGCAGCCTGATCAACGGTGCCGGAAGGGTTCGGGGCCATCGGCAGAGGTTACTGACGGGTCTGCGGACGGTGCCCGTTCGGCCGAGCGGCGCCCGATCACCGTCACGAGCGGAGGAAGCACGATCGGGTCGTCGCCGGGGTCCACCTCCGTGAGGCTTTCGAGGTAGTCCGCCACTGGTCCCGGGCCGGCTCCTGCCGGTGCCTCCGCCCAGGCGTCGACGAGCTCGAGGCCGGCATCCCTGACAAGCGCGGGCAGGACCGCCCCGACGTCGGGGTTGCGGGCATCCGGCATCGAGAGGGGCGTCCCAGCGACGCGCCCAGCCGAGGTGATCGGCTCCTGAGCGACCACGAAGCCGCCTTCGGTCACGACGGCGACCATCCGGCGGAGCACTCGCAGGGGGTCGATGACGTGCATCAGCAAGAAGCGGCAGTACGCCACCTCGACGCGCTCGGGCAACACGAGGTCCTCTGCCGCCTGGGTCAGGGCGATCACCTGAGCCTCGCCGGCAGCGGCGGCAGCCTGCGCCGTCTCGTCTCGCGCGAAAGGGTCCGAGTCGACCGCGTACACGCGTCCGTCGCGCCCGGTCAGCTGGGCGAGCGCCACGGACACGTCGCCGCCTCCCGCGCCGACATCGACGCACCGCCATCCCTCGCCGAGGTCGAGGCGCTCGAGCGCCGTCGCGAGCGGTCGCCGGTAGACGTCGTTGCGGAGCCCGAGCTCGGTCACGGCCGATATCTTGTCGCCGTGCGTGTGACGATGCTCCTCTGCGACGCTGCCCAGGTCGCCGACGGAAAGCTCTACATCCTGGGCGGTGGCTGGAGCCTCGTCGGCCCGGACCCGATGCCGTCTGCAGTGGCGCTCAAGATCGACGTCGACTGGACCGAGGCGGGATCTCCTCATCACTGGGAGCTGTACCTCGTGGACGAGGACGGCCAGCCCGTGCTCGTCGAGACGCCCGACGGACCGAAGCCGATGGAGGTACGCGGCGACTTCGAGGTGGGTCGACCCGGCACGGTGCCCGAGGGAAGTCCCATCGACGTCGCGCTGGCCGTCAACTTCGGCCCCCTGCCCCTACCGCCGGGCACCAGGTTCACGTGGCGCCTGACCATCGACGGGGAGTCGGCTCCCGACTGGGTGCTCGCCTTCTCGACCCGGGAGGCCCGCGACAAGCGCGATCTCCCCGAAGAAGAGTGACCGCCCCATGACCGCCCACGAGCGCCCCTTCGGGCGTGCTCTCGAGGACTTCGTCGTCGGGGACGTCTACCGGCACTGGCCGGGCAAGACGGTGACCGAGTACGACGACCACCTCTTCTGCATGATCACGATGAACCACCACCCGCTGCACACGGATGCCTGGTACGCGGAGAACGACACGCCGCAGGGACGCAACGTCGTGGTGGGCAACCTCGTTTACTCCCTCGTGCTCGGGATGAGCGTGCCGGACGTGTCGGGGTCGTGCATCGCCAACCTCGAGGTCGAGTCCCTCCAGCACAAGAAGCCGACGTTCCACGGCGACACGATCTACGCCGAGACAAGGGTGCTCGACGTGGTCGAGTCGAAGTCGAAGCCGGACCGGGGCGTCGTGACAGTCGAGACGAAGGGCTTCAACCAGCACGGGGACGAGGTCTGCTACTTCCGCCGCAAGCTCCTCGTCTGGAAGCGTGACGCATTGCCGGTCCGACGGCGGCCGTACGAGAACGCCTGGGACTGAGCACGCCGCCGCCGCCGCGACCGTCGTCGAGTGGTGGCGGAGCTCGGAGGTGAGAGCCGAGCGCGACGGCCTGCCGTGGCGGATGCCGCCGTTGGCGGGCGACCCGTGGGCCGACCCAGCGGCGCTCGCGTCGGCTCCCCTCACCGAGGTCCTCGTGCTGTGGTCCGGGCTCGGTTATCCGCGCCGCGCCGTCGCGCTGCAGCGAGCCGCGGCCGAGATCGTCGAGCGTCACGGCGGCTGCATCCCGAGCGAGCGCGAGGATCTCGAGTCCCTGCCGGGCATCGGTCGTCCTCGTGACGCACGGGCTGCTCGAGCCGGTGCCGGACGGCTACCGGATCGCCGGTTCGCAGGCTGCGGGACCGTCGAGCACGGGCCACGTCGAGCGAGGCAGCTGACGGCCCTGGTCATTCCTATTGTCATGACGAAGTCTCAGTCACTACGCTGCCACGCCGAGGGGGAGCCCGGCTCTCCCCGGGCTAGCGGTGCAGGGCTCTGGAAGGACTCGTGCTGAGAGCCGATCCGGCCACGGCCACAGCTCGTGCTGTGGCCGGCCCTGCCCGTGCAGGCGCAGCGGGTCGCCTGGTGCTGTAGCTGGTCAGGTGCCGGCCGGCACGATCGCCACGTCGCCGCTGACGCTCTCGCAGATGATGCGCAGCTTGGCGTCTCCCGGCTCGCTCTCGTCGAACGGCAGCGTGCAAGTCATGTCGCCGCTCAAGCTGCGCACGTCGAGGTAGGCGCCTACGCCGGAGGCCACGCCGACGGTGATGTCGCCCGAGGCGGTCTTCGCCCTGATCTCGCCTTCGTGGGCACGCCGGATCTCCACGTCGCCGGAGGCGTTGTCTGCCTTCACCGAGGCGGCCGCATCACCGATCTCGATGTCACCGCTCGCGACCGAGAGCTCGACCGGACCTCCCGCCTGCCCGATCGTGACGTCGCCGCTGGCGCCGCGCAGGCGGGCGCGATTCGAGACACGTTCGCAGCGAAGATCGCCGCTCGCAATCGTGACCGAGAGCTCGCCTTCCACGTTCTCCACGTCGACGTCGCCGCTTGCCACGGTGGCGGTGAAGTCTCCGACCGTTCCCGCACAGCGCACGTCCGCCGAGCCGGTCCTGACCGTCACAGACGATCCGACCGGGAGCCGCACCGTGCAGAGCACCTCGGCGTTCTTGAACGTGCGAGACGGCACGTGCACGTCGAGGCGCCCGGACTCGAAGGTGACCCGCGACGCCGCGACGAGCTCCCTCGCCCTGTTCGAGGACGATCCCGGTTCGAGCGACACACGGATCTCTCCGTCGGTCTCCGGATGGAGGTCGACCTGCCCGGCCGGCACTTGGACGGTCGCAACGACGGGGCCGACGGCGACGAAGTTCCAGTCCATCTCACTTGCTCCTTTCAACCACGGACGTATCCGGTCATGCGCCGGGGCATCCGGCGGCTCGCCTGTTGCACGCTGCCCTGCTCGAGGGCGTGAACCAGCGCCTGGACGATCCAGGAGTTGATCGACGCCCCGGCACGGGCGGCCACGCCCTCCACCTGGCCTTTCAGGCCTTCGGGAAGGCGGAGCGTGAGCCGGGCGAGCTCATCGTCGATGTACTCGGCGAGGCGATCCGCGTCGATCGTCTCCGCTCCGCCGGCAGAGCTCGCCTCCGGCACGAGGGACAGGACGGGGTCCCGCCCTTCGAGCCGGACCTCGACGCGGGCGCCGGGGGCGGATTCGGACAGCTCCCGGGCCGCTTCGTGCAGCGCGTCGAGGAGGTGAAGGCGCACGGACGACTC
>JAJYGM010000766.1 GCA_021785095.1 Actinomycetes bacterium | reverse complement strand
GGCGAGGACCTCGCCCATGAACTCCCTCGCCACCGGCGTGTCGACCACCTGCCCCTGCACTTGACCGCCTTCCCCGTCTCGCGTCCCTGGTTGTCCCCACCGACTGGCCCGTCTGGCCGGTCTCACACTCGGGCCCGATGCGCAGCGCCCGCCACTACGGCGGGCCCCGCCGCCGCCCGCAGGCCCTCGCCGCGACCTGCCCGCGACGCTCCTGCGCTCGGGCTCGCCCCCAGGTCTCAGCCCGAGGTCACCGCTGCGGTCGCCAGCGATGCGACCGCCCGCGCCCCGGCCAGCCCGCCGGTCGAGGCACAGTCCTCGAGGTCGGCGGGCCCGAGGGCTGCTCCGGCGGCAAAGATCCCCGGCCGGTTCGTCCCCACCGTGTCGAGCGGCGGGCGCGCTGCCTCGACGAAGCCGTACTTGTTCTGTGCGACACCGAGGAGCTTCGCCATCGCCCGGGTGCCCGGCGAGGGCTCCATGCCCACCGAGAGCACGACGAGGTCCATCGGGATCTCCATGGGGCGGCCCATCGTCGTGTCCTCCCCACGGACGAGGAGGCGCCCGTCGCGGGGGAGGACCTCGGAGACGATCCCCTTCACGTACTGCACGTGGTGCTTCTCCTGCGCCGGCCAGTAGATCTGGCTCTCCCAGTAGCCGTACATCCGCATGTCGATGTAGAAGATGAACACTTCGCTGTCCGGGAGCGCCTGGCGGACCTCGATGGCCTCCTTCGAAGCCACGCCGCAGCAGACCTTCGAGCAGTACTCGTTGCCGATCTGGCGGTCGCGGCTCCCGACGCACTGGATGAAACAGACCCGTCCCGGCGGCTCCCCGTTCGACGGGCGCACGACGTTTCCGTCCTTCAGCATCGACTCGAGGTCCTGCAGCGCGACGACGTCCGGGTATTCGTAGTAGCCGTACATCTGGGTCTCCCGGCCTGGGTCGAAGTGCTGGAAACCCGTCGCGAGCACGATCGCCCCGGCCTCGACGCTCCGGCTCTGCCCAGCCACCTCCACCTCGAGGCTGAACGCCGGAGCGTCCCCGCTGCAGGACCGCACCTCCGACGAGAGGAGGATCTCGACGTCGGGGAGCGAGGCCAGGTGGCTCGCCATCGCCCCGAGTGCAGCCTCGGGGTCCTCCAGGTAGGGGGTCATCGAGGCGTACCGCTCCGCGATGGGGGTGCCCCCGAGGAAGCCCCGCTGCTCGACGAGGACGACCGGACGCCCGAGCTCTGCGACGGTGGTGGCGGCTCGCAGGCCGGCCGGCCCTCCGCCGATGACGACGACACGCTGATTGGCCATCAACCTCGATCCCCTCCCGACGACCCGGTCAGCCCGGCCGGTCGCCGCTCGTCCACACCAGCCCGGCGGGCCGGCGCTGTCGCTCTCCGGAGGGCTGCCTGCCCTCGCCCTCGCATGTCGAGGTCACCACGCCGAGCGCCGGCCCCGACGTCCTCAGACCCCGACGTCCTCAGACCCCGACGTCCTCCCACGTCACGAACTCCTGCTCGTTGCGCGCCAGCTTTGCGACACTCTCCTCGAACTCCGCCCATGCAGCTCGCCAGTCGATGCCCATCTTCTCGAGCAGTGGCCGGTAGTTGGCGGAGTGCCAGTGCAGCTGGCAGACCTTGTAGGGGTGTGCGCCCATGGCGAGCGCGGCGAACTGCGCCTCCGACATCACCGGCACACCCACGTTCTTGCCGTGCGCCTGCGCCGCGAACTGGCTCTTGTCGAGCGTGGTGACGCAGCCGGTGTCGTGGGTCAGCACGACGTCGGGGTTCGCCTCCTCCTTCATCACCTCGATCTTGCGCATCGTGGCGAACGAGCGCGTGAAGTCGCGCTGGACCAGGATGTGGCGGAAGCCGAAGCCGCAGCAGTCGAACCAGGTCGAGTAGTTCCGCACCTCGGCGCCGAGCCTGGTCGCGAGACCGGTCACGACCGCGGTGCGCTGACCCTGGTAGACGTCCGGATCGAAGATGGCGTCACCCTCGACCAGCTTGTAGTAGTGGCAAGCCGGGTGGACGGTCACGCCGATCCCCGTGAAGTCACGGACCTGCTGCGCCGCGATCTCGTCGCGCAGCGCGTAGAGGTACTCGGAGTAGTGGACGATCTCCTCCGGGAGCACCATCGGCTTGCCGAGCTTCTCGAGCACCTTGCGGACCTGGGTCCGCAGCTCGGGGTGACGGAGGATCTCCGCGCGGACCTCCTTGTAGTGGCCGTAGGACGTGCCGCAGTGGATGAGCGGGAAGTACCCGGTCTCGTAGGCCGCTGCGAAGTTACGGAGAGCAACTGCCGCCTGCGCGGCCTGGTTGGAGGTCGCGCTCGCGTAGTAGTTCCACGCCGTGCAGGACGTCTGGTCGCTCGGGTCGTGGTAGTCGTGCCCGAGCTTGCGCATGATCCAGAAGATCGACGTCGAGTAGCCCGGGATGTGACCGCACTGCCCGCACGACTTGTGGTGCCAGAGGTGCGCACGGGGGATCTTCTTCGGGACCCCGTACTTGGTCGAGACGGTGACGAAGTCGTCCGGTACGCGCTGGACGAGGAGCTCTCCCGCACGTTCCAACTCGAAGAGCTCCTCGTGGAAGTCCTCGGAGCGCCGGTCCGGCGTCCGGTCGAAGCGCTCCTTCTTGGCGAGCACGAGCTCGACGGGTGTCGTCGTCATCGTTCGATCCCCTCCTCCTCGAGACGGTCCTCCATGACCTCTTCGAGGATCATGTGGAGGCCCTCGTCGACCTGCCGGATCATGTCGAGCGCGCCCGTCTCCAGCCAGATCAGGTAGAGCTCGATGAGTGTCCGCTCGGCGACCGACCACCCGGTGGACGTCGTGTGATGGGTCTCGGGCGGGAGAGCCCGGCGCCAGAGCGCCAGGTTCTCCGAGACGTCCTGCACCTCCGGCCCCCAGTCGGGGAAGGCGTCGGGCTGGAGCATGTCGGGCGACACTTGGGTACCCGTCGACATGATCTTGTAGATGATGCGCGAGTAGCCCTCGAGGGCTTCCCGAGCAGACGACATGCCGTTGTTGACGGCCACCTCACGCATGATCGTGATCACGCCGCCCGGGTTGTTGCCCCGAGGGCAGCGCAGGCAGGAGAAGCACTGGGAGCACTCCCAGATGTCCTCTTGCATCTGCTGGTAGAGCAGGTCGACGTCCCGCCTGCCGGCAGCCTGCGCGATCCGCCGGGGGCTGAAGTCGTAGAAGCGGGCCGAGGGGCACACCGCCACGCAGATCCCGCACTCGTAGCAGCCGTAGAGGTAGTCCGCGAAACGGGGATCTGCGAAGACCTCCGCAACCAGGCGCTCCTTCTCCGCGCGGGGGACGTCGGCGAAGCCGGCGACGTCGTCGACCTTGCGGAGCGGGTCCTGCGTCGCAGCCGGCATGCTCAGAACGACACGACGGCGTCTGCCGCCATCGCGAGATCGTTGAAGGCCGCACCGCCGATCATCTCGACCCCGTCGACCAGCTCGTCGAGCGTCAGGTCGTTCAGGTCGAGCGAGGGCTGGCAGACCCAGAGCCGGACGCCGAGATCCGTCGCCTGCTTGATGAAGTAGGACAGGCGTTGGCCCCGGTCGCCCTTCGGTCCGATCTTGTCGACGACTTCCCGTTGCAGCAGCTGCGGACCGTACATCGTGAAGTAGATCCCGACCTCCACCTCCATCGCGGCTGCAGAGGCCGCGAGGAAGAACGGTGTCGCGCACCGCCCGGGATCACCCACGCCGTGCGTCTGGACGTAGAGAACCTTGCCCTCCCCGTCACCGCTCCACATCGACACCCTCCCCCTCCCCTGCTCGCACGGCGGCACGTGCTCCGGGCGATCCGTCCCCGACGCCGCCGCCACGGCTGACCGATCGGTCGGGACCCCAGGTGCTGGCCGGACCCCAGGTGCTGGCTCGACACAGCACCGGGGTGGCGCTGCCCTGGCCAGGACGCGCCGGTGCCGTGGGACGGACGCGTGGATGTCCCGTCATGGACTCAGCGCACCCGGCGCAGGAGCACGCGGAAGGCGTCACCCTCCTGCGTCAGCGAGACCAGCTCGTTGCCCGTGCGGCTCGTCCACGCCTTCATGTCCGGTTCCACGCCCGGGTCGGTGGCCAGCAGCTCGAGGACCTGGCCGACCTCGATCTGCTTGATCGCCTGGGCGGTCTTGATCACCGGTAGTGGGCACTGCATCCCCTTGCAGTCCAGCACCGACGCAGGCGTCACGTCCGCCATCGCGCCCCCC
>JAJYGM010000596.1 GCA_021785095.1 Actinomycetes bacterium | reverse complement strand
CGTCCTCCTGGCTCAACGACATGGCCAGGAGCTCGCTGTACATCGACATCGTCGCCAATCTCGTGCCCGCCGCTCCACGACCCAGAGGGAGTGTCGGCCCGCTGGGGCACTCCCGGCACCACTCTTCGGCCTGGGAGCGATCGGGAACAGGGTCCTCGGTCACACGCAGAGCCCCGAGTCGTGAGACGTGCTTGCCGGCACGGGAGCACACCGAGGCCCTGCGACACGACCTATGCTCGGACCGAGGGAAGCGATCGGACGCAGCCCCGTACCGTTAGGATCGGCCGTGCCATACAGGCACATCGACGACCCCGCCCGGCTGCAGCGGCTCCTCGAGGCGGTGCTCCTCCTCGAGGAGGACCTGAGCGTGCCGGTCCTCCTGCGCCACTTCGTCCAAGAGGCGTGCTCCATCACCGGCGCCCGTTACGGCGCGCTCGGGGTGCTGAACGACGAGCGCAACGCGATCGCCGAGCTCATCTCCGTCGGCATCTCCGACGAAGAGGCGCAGGCGATCGGGCATCTGCCCACCGGCGTCGGCCTGCTCGGACTTCTCGTCACCGACCCCAAGCCTCTCCGACTCGCGAACATCGCGGACCGTCCCGACAGCGCGGGGTTTCCTGCAGGCCATCCTCGGATGCGCTCGTTCCTCGGCGTCCCGGTCACCGCCCACGACGAGGTCTACGGCAACCTCTACCTCGCCGACAAGATCGGATCGTCCGAGTTCACCGAAGACGACGAGGCTCTCGTCACATCGTTCGCGCACGCCGCAGCGATCGCGATCGAGAACGCCCGTCTCCACGAGCGGGTGCAGGAGATCGCGGTGCTCGAGGACCGCGACCGCATCGCAAGAGACCTTCACGACTCCGTCATCCAACGGCTCTTCGCGATCGGGCTGTCCCTTCAGGGGCTCGCGAAGCCTCCGCTCGACCCACCGACGATCGAGCGCATCCAGCACGCGATCAGAGACCTGGACGACACCATCCGGCAGGTGCGGTCGTCGATCTTCGAGCTCGCCAGCACATCCTCACCGAACCCCGGACTGCGCGCGAGCGTGCTCGCGCTCGTGCGCGAGCTCCGCCCGGTCGTCGGGTTCGACGTCTCGGTGTCCTTCGACGGCCCGGTCGACACGAGCATCCCGGAGCCGATCGCCGAGCACCTCCTCTTCACCATCCGCGAGGCACTGACGAACGTCGGCCGCCACGCCAGGGCGTCACGCGCCTCGGTGCGCCTTCGGACCGACACCGAGTCGGTGACGCTCGAGATCGTGGACAACGGCCGGGGACTCGCTGCTGCGACGGGCGAGGTCACCCCTGGGGCCGGCCTCGGGCTCTCGAACCTCCGGCGCAGGGCAGAGAAGCTCGGCGGCGAGCTGGAGATCGGCATGCCCGGCGGCGGAGGCACCTCGATCCTCTGGCGCGTGCCGCTCTGAGGACATGATCGCAGGGCGGGCTCGAAGAGCGCCGCCCCGGTGCACCCGGCGATCCGCGCCGCACCCGCCGGCTGTCTTGCACCGGTGCTCGTCGAGTCCTCCGAGCGCGCGCCGCGCTGGTGGCTGCCCGGCCCCTTGTGACGGAGCACAGGATGGGTCGTTGGGCCCTGCCGGCTGCCGACCTCCAGGGGTCGAATGGGCAGCAGACGCCGCCTGTGGTCGGGCAGGCGGCGGCAAGGGTCCATCGGCTGCGGCAGGGAGTCCAACATGGCCAACACGAAGCGTCGCCCGTCCACTCGAGCTCCTCGAGGCAACCACCCAGCGCGCGTCGCGCTGAGCCCTTACCTGGTCGAGGAGATCGCCTTCACGCTCGAAGAGATCCGCCGGGCGCGCGACGCGGCCTGACCGTCGGCCTGACCCGCGGCCTGAACTTCGGGCGGACCTTTCGGCCGGACCTTTCGGCCGGACCTTTCGGCGCCCCGGTCTCGCCCCAGGGCGTCGGCACGACGACGATCCTCACCCGGTTCGGTGGCCGCCTCTGCGGTCATGGAGCGCCTTTCGATCGCGAGTGCACGACGGTTGCCCGCGCGACCGGCGCGTCCAGCGACTCCAGGGCGTGCCGCCGGTCCCACGCGTCGTCCATGGCGCGCCGACGGGCGAGCGCAGCGGCGCGCACCGCGTCCGTGCCCGGGCCGCCGAACGTCGGCGGCTCGATCTCCGACGGATCGCCGAGGAGCGCGCCGACGGTGGCAGCGGTAGAGCGACGAAGTGCCTGGAGGTCGTAGCCGCCCTCCAGGAACAGCACCGTCCGGCCCGGTGCCGGGGCAAACGCAGCCACCGTGCAGGCGAGCGCGCCGAAGTCTCCGCTCGACAGGGCGAGCTCGGCCAGAGGGTCGGCACGATGGGCGTCGAACCCGCACGATACGAGGACCCAGTCCGGGCGGAACGCGTCGACGGCCGGCGCCACGACGTCATCGAGGGCTCGCCGCAGCACGTCGCCGGTCGCGCCCGGCGGCACCGGCACGTTCAGCGTGGTCCCGATCGCCTCGCCTCCGCCGACCTCCTCGGCCCTGCCGGTGCCAGGGTACAGCGGCCATTGGTGCGTCGACACGTAGAGGACGGCGGGATCTTCCCAGAAGACCTCCTGAGTGCCGTTGCCGTGGTGGACGTCCCAATCGACGACGACGACGCGCGCGCCCCTTGCCGTGAGCGCGCTCGCTGCCACCGCGACGTTGTTCAAGAGGCAGAAGCCCATCCCACGCTCGCGTCCGGCGTGATGGCCGGGCGGGCGAGCCGCGACGAACGCGAACCCGTCGGCCCGGGAGCCCAACGCGTCGATCGCTGCGAGGCCCGCGCCGGCGGCACGGAGGGCCGCATCCCACGACGTGGAAGTGACGTAGGTGTCCTGGTCGAGAAAGCCGCCGCCGCGACGTGAGAACGCCTCCAGGTCGTCGAGGTACTGCTCGTCGTGGACGCGGGCGAGCTCCTCTCGGGATGCAAGGCGCGCGCCGACGGTCACGAGGTCGCTTCCCAGCGCCAGGTCCCCGATCCCCTGCAGCACCGCGCCGATGCGAGCCGGACGCTCCGGATGGGAGCCTCCGTCGTGCTCGAGTTGGCCGACGGGGCCCGCCAGGATCAGCACGGAGCGCCGGCCTCTCTTCCTGCGTCGCCTCTCGCACCGAGGAGCCTGGCGGCTTCTCGTCGCGCGAGCGCGTCCAGGTACTCGCGGACGGGCGCGATCGAGAACCGGACCTTCACGACCCCTCCTTCGAAGCGGGTCGCCACGGGGAACCCGGTCTTGCGGAACATCTCGAGCATCCCGGCGTTCTCCGTGAGCGTGTCGGCCACGAACACCCCGATTCCCTGGACGCGAGCCGCCCGCGCGAGCTCGTCCGCGAGCAGCGTGCCGACCCCCAGGTTCTGGTAGGCGTCCTCCACGACGAACGCCACCTCGGCTTCGTCGGTCCCCTCCACCCGATCGTACCGGCCGACCGCGACGAGCCGGTCCTCCGCCAGCACGACCAGCGCGAACCGAGCGCAGTAGTCCACGCGGGTGAACCGCTCCACCTCCCTCGCGCTGAGCTCGGGGTGGAAATTGAAGAAGCGCAAGTAGACGGACTTCGGCGACAGCGACGCGTGGAACGTCACGAGCATCGCAGCGTCGCCAGGAACGATCGGGCGGACGTGCACGACCTGTCCGTCACCGATCCGCGCGTCGCGCTCCCACCTGCCCCTGTTCTTCGAACCATCCGGCACGGTGCTCGTCACGACCGTCCGCCACGGCAGGATGCAGGATCGCACACAGGCGGCTCAGCCGGCGGACGGCCAGACGATCTCGACCACGTGACGCACGCTCACGGCTTCAGCCACCTCCTGTCGGAGCCGCCGGCCGAGCTCCGCGTCCTCGGCACCGCGCAGCGTACGCACTCGGACGTGGGCGCATGAGATCTTTCGCCTCAGACCTTCGTGACCGGGATCTTCTTCGCCTCAGGCTGCTTCTCCGCAGGAACCGGGATGCGGATCTCGAGCACCCCGTCCTCGTAGGTAGCCTTCACGTCGTCCCCGGACACCCCTTCGGGGAGGCGGACCGTCCGCGTGAGCTCGCCGTAACGGAACTCGGAGCGGTAATCCTGCTGGCTCTTGCGCTCGAGCTTCTCCTCCCGCTGTGCGTGGACGTGCAGCAGGCCGATGCCACCCGCGCCCAGGGCATTACAGGATTTCTAGCCGCGGCCGCGCTCTGCGACGCACATCAAATCGCGCTCTCCGCACATTGCGCCCCCAGCATCCACATGC